>JBDRTC010000382.1:0-2564 GCA_043824335.1 Planctomycetota bacterium
GCTGTGGATACAAGGGCATTGTACCGGAATCTCGCACCCAACAATCCAAGGTAGTGTGGATCCACATCTGTTACGGTGAGCTGCCCTCGCTTGGGTAGAAACACGCTTATGTTCCCCATTCCGGCCCCAACTTCCAGTATCCGCTGTCCCAGATACGGTTCGATCGCGCCAACTGTCCATCGAGACAACCGACGGCATGTGGACATACTTATCAGCACGCCCTCGCCATAGCGTTCGTTCACGCAGTCGTCGACGAGCCAATACTTGATAATCGTGTACAACGCCGCAAGTCCATCCCTCCATGTGACCTTCTTCCCTTCGTCGTATGCGCGACCGTGATAGCTGATTGGGACCTCATACACGACGCACCGTCGCTTTGCAACCTTGGCCGTGATCTCGGGCTCGATCCCAAATCGATTGGAGCGGATCGGAATCGTCTTCAGTATGTCTGCACGAAACGCTTTATAGCACGTCTCCATGTCGGTCAGGTTAAGGCCGGTGAATACGTTTGAAAGATGGGTGAGAAACTTGTTCCCCAACGTATGGTGATAGTTCAAGACACGACGCATCGTACGCGGCACAAACCGCGAGCCGTAAGTGACGTCAGCGTAACCTCTCAAAATCGGCGAGAGCAGCGTTGGGTAGTCGCTAGGATCGTATTCTAAGTCGGCATCCTGGATAATCGCATAATCTCCGCGCATTTCCTCAATCGCGCGCCGCACAGCGGCCCCCTTACCAGAGTTCTTTTGCTGAAAGAAGGCTCGGATAACATCCGGATAGTCAGCGGCCAATTGGCGAACGAGGCCCGTAGTGCCATCCGTGGAAGCGTCGTCCACAATAACGATTTCTCGTGCAAGACCGTCCGGCAGTGAGGCTCCCAGCACACGTTCGATGCAAGTTTGCAAGTAGGCGCGCTCGTTATAGACGGGGACCAGAATTGACAACAGAGATCCTCGCACGCCAGATGGTGTTGCTGAATAGCTCATCTTTTGTCCAAATCTAGCAGTGTGAGATAGAGTGCTTCGTACGCGCGGATCATCCTGCCAGTGTTGTACTGGGTGGAATGCCGGGCGCGCGCATTCTCGGTGAACTTCTTCCGGCGCTGCGGCTGAGCGAGTAGCTCTGCGACCGCTTGAGCCGTCGCAGTGGGGTCGCGTAGCGGGACGACCAAACCGCAAGGGCAGTCGCCGTTCACCAGGGCGGCGCTGTCGCCCACGTCGGTAACCACCAGAGGCAAACCGGCCGCCATCGCTTCCAGGATCGACTGGCTCATCCCCTCGTTGAGACTCGAGTTGACGTAAACGTCGAACGCCGCCAACCAGTCGGTCACGTCCTTTCGTTGCCCCACCAGGTGAACGCGCTCGCCGACCCCTTGTTCACGAGCGCGGGCGGCGAGAGATTCTCGTTCGGGCCCGTCGCCCACGAGCACGAGATGGACGTCGTGGCCGCCGCGCCCGAGTCGTGCCACGGCGTCGATCGCCGTCCCAAAGTCTTTGACAGGCGCCAGACGCCCGACGCTTCCCAACAGTGCTACGTCGGCCGGAATTCCCAGCGACTCCCGCAGCGAAGACCGACACGGCGCCGCCCCGGCGGACGCCGGCGTGAGCACTCCGTTGGGAACTACCTCGATGGCGGTGCGCAGCCGGCCGCAGCGGGCGAAAAGATGTCGCCGGATGGCTTCCGCGTTCGTCACCACACAATCCGACCGATCCAGTGCCCAGCGCGTGGCAAGGTTTCGCAACCTCCGACGCCAGGCCGGCGCCTCCAGCGCGTCAAGCTCCATCCCTCGTTCCGCGTGCACGTGAACCGGAGTCTTCGCCCAACGCCGGGCAAGGGCCGTTTCCATAAGCGTGCCCCAGTTGTGGGAGTGAACCACGTCCACCCGATGCTCGCGCAGCGTGCGAGCCAGGCGCCGGATCACCCCCAAATCGTTCCCCGGCCGCTTCCGGAGCGCAATGATCTGCACATCGTCCCTCTCGATCCACTCCGCCGCCGACCCGCTCCGGCTCAAGCAAATCACCATCGCCCCAAACCTCGACCGATCCAGCCGGTTCGCCAAATGCGCCACACACCGCTCCAGCCCGCCCATGTCGAAGGCGTAAACGACGTAGGCGACGCGTGTGTGATCGTGCTGCGTTTGCAGAATCTTCTGCGCTGTGTCATTTGACGACATCGAGGAAGTCACGCACATACGATTGTGGTCGGATGTTTCCTTACGCTCACCGATCAACGGCCACGGGCTGATCTGAGCCGGAATGCTCCACCGAGCGCCTTCCAGTTGCGCGGTCCAGGCACTCACCCAGTTTCGACGTTAGTCGGCGGCTTTCGTACTTTTCGATCAACTCCCAGTTTGGCTGATATTCGTTGCCACCGTCGCAATAGCGGTCGTAGTGTTGGCGGATGGCCGTCTTGATCCGACCGACATCCTCCGGCGGCACGACCGTCCCCGTTTCGGTCTCGCGCACGATGTCTGCCACGTCGCCCTCGGGCACCAGTGCGAGCACGGGCGTTCCGGAGCCCATATACTGGAAAAGCTTCGAGGGTATCCAGCCTTCACTTTCTTT
>JBDRTC010000383.1:0-11943 GCA_043824335.1 Planctomycetota bacterium
AGCCCGAAACCTCCAAAAGCTCCCGGCGCGAGAGCATGTGCCCCCGAATGTTCGTGCAGTGTTCCGGAAGCAGGGCGCTGAGGACCCGGCGGGCTGCCCGCTGATGCACGCGATAGGTGGGGTTAGTGGCCGAGGCGCCCAGCGTCTCCTCCAGAAAGGCCACCCCGATCCCCTCCGCGCCTCCCACCCGCCGCAGAGACGCGGAGTCCCAGGGCTTGGCGCGAACCATGTCGGCAAAGAGGGCAAGCCGCACGGGAGCGACCTGCCCGTCTTCGGAAAGCCCCTCCACGGCCTGCTTCAAGAACCGCTCCTGCTCGCTGGTCAACGAGCCGTCCTCGGGAAGCCGCCCGAAGGCACGCCCGAAATGCGCCAGCACCTTCCGGGCGTGCTCCAGGTCGAACCGATCGACGGTTGCGTAATTCTGCCCCTCGATCACCGGGACTTCCACGGCGTTCATGAACCGCATCGCCGACATGCCGAAGCCGTCGCGGACCAGCAACAGACACTGCACCGACTGCCCGGCGCAATGCCGCAGGGCCCGAACCAGCTCGGTCTGGGGATAGTCTTTCCAGGCGTGCAGCCACTGCTCGAACTGATCGAGAAGGAGCACGACCTTTTCGCCGCGGGGGAGCAGTTGTCCTTCCCGAAGGGCCAGGATCAGCCCGACCAGCGAATCCTCTTCGGGAAGGCCGCGACAGACTCTTCGCAGGCCGCGGATCAGCCGGGCTTCCGTCCCCTGGCCGGTCGCCTCGACGTAGACGGCGCGGACGGGCGCGAGTCGCTCGCACCGCAACACTTCCGCCAGATCTCGCCCTTCGACATATTCGAGAACAATGAAAAGGTTGTCCTCTTCAGTTTCAGTGTTCACGTCGTAAACCGAGACGATACCGGGATGCTTGAGACGAGCTGCACTCCGGGCCTCCGCGATGTAGTCCTCCAGATTGGCGTGAGATACAATACGGTCCAATCGGGGGAACTTGAGGGCTACGGGACGATCCAAGTCGTCGTCATGTGCCAAGAACACTTCTCCGAATCCGCCGACTCCCAGACGGCGCCGGATTGAGAACCGACCGATCTTCTCCGGGAGCCTCCTCTCGGCGCCAGGATGGTCTTCCTCACTCTCGTGGTTGCCTACCCGGGGGCGAATGGAATCGGGAAGGGAGCCTGTTGCCTGATGCAACCGGTCGGCTCGTGTTGGGTCGGGCGGTTTGCGAACTCCCTTGCGTTTCAGCGCCATCTGTTGTGCGTCTTCGCTACCTCTTCGATGCCCCGGGCGCTGGCAGCAGGTCAATTCCGTCGTGGCCGGGTCGCACCCGCAGGCGGATGGACCAGAGGGCTTCGGTCTTCGCGTCCTCCGTCGCATGCCCGCCGGTGTGAATGTAGGCCGCCCAGACGGAGCCGTCCGACAGCTCGACGGCCTGGCCATAACCGTAGACCGACGGGTCCACGGGGAAGCCCCACTTTTCATGGGGACAGGTCCACGTCTCGCCGCCATCAATGCTGAACATCGCGCGGAAACCGCCTGCGCCGTAAGACCCGTGGAGGCAGAGCAGCGTACCGTCCCGCAACGTCAGGAGCCGCGGCTCGAACAGGCGGATGCCGAAGGGAACGGGCTTGGTCCACGAGCGGCCGCCGTCACGTGACCAGGCGATGTCCCCCTTGGGGCGCGCGATGAGCACCAGACGGCCGTCCGGGAGCTGGGCCACGGCGGTCTCAGACATCTCGTGGTCGGTGGACACTGTCGAGAGAAACTCCCAGGTATCGCCGCTGTCAGTGGAGCGGCAGAAGGCGACCATGTCGAATGGCGCATCCACGCTTCTGCCGTAAACGCAAATCAGCGCGGAGCCGTCCTGCAGCTTGATGACCGGTCCGTCTGTGGCGTCGAAGACGAACGGAACCGGCAGTCGCTTCGGCTCCTGCTCCCAGGTCCGGCCGTTGTCGAAGGAGCGGATGATCCCGGTGAGAGGGGTCTTGGCCGGGTCGCGGGTGAGATCGGTGCCCGATGGGCCAGGGTATGTGAAGAGACTACAGAGGATCGTGCCGTCCTCGAGTTGGCAGAAGTTGGGAGCGCGGTCGTCCCAGGGCGTGTCAAGGAGGACCGTGGGTCTGGACCATGTCTTGCCGCCGTCGGTGGAGCGGATGATCTCCGCGCGGCCGCCGCGAGGGGAATCAACGTCGGTCGGCATGCCGATCTTCTTCCACTCCTCCATCGCCGCCGGGTTCTCCGCGAAGTAAGCGGTCGGCGGGGATGCGTGCCAATAGCCGGACGAGAAGCCGACCAGCATCGTTCCGTCCTCGAGCACGATTGGCGACTGCCAGCCGACGAAACCTCGATAGCCGGGATAGGGGTCAGGCTGGTTCACGCCTGGCCCGACCAGCATGCGGCGGCATTGGCGATAGTCCTGAGCAGGATCGCCGCCCTGGACCACCTTCACGGCAGGGGCGTTGGCGTGCCGAGCCTCCTGTGCCAGTAGCACGGACGCAGCGCACAAGGCGGCAGCGGCAAACAGCGCGACGGTCTTCATCTCGGGACCTCCGGGTGTGCATTTGAAGGTGGCTTGTTGATCTCCCAGTCTACCAAGACACCGATTCCCCATGAGGTAGACTGGGCCCCCGACCCCTGAACCCTAAATCTTGTATTGGGGCACTTTGAGCCGTTCGCCGTCTTTCAGGGCCGACTCGTTGGCGACGATGCCGCAGACGGTCATGTTCAGTGCCTGGGCGATATTGACCAGCGGCGTGCGTTCTTGGAGTACGGAGAGGACGAACTCGTTCGAGAGGTGCCCGTGCGAGCCGCCGTGGCCGCCGGGGTCGACGCCGGGCGGAAGCGGCGGGCGCTGGATGTTGGGCAACTTCTTCATGGCGCCGCGGTACTCGGTGCCCTCCATCCAGCCTTGCTCACCAAACACGCGACCGGTCTCGCCACCCTTGCTGCGGATGCCTTTGCACATGAGCATGCGGGAGGTGCCCCCCTCGGCAGTCTCGAACAGCGCGATCTGGTCGGTGAAGAGGTTACCGTACTTGTTGGCACCGGGCTGATAGGACGGGAAGCCCGCGTTGGAACCGGTGCAAGACACGGAGGTGAACGGTTTGTCGGTCACACCGACGTAGTAGGCGGTCGAATGGGTGGGGTACCACAAGGGGATGCAGCCGACTCGCCAGTCCTTGTACGACCCGATCTGTTGGGAGTGAAAATGGTAATACTCGCCCTCGGAGTAGATGAGTCTGCCGAACCCACCGGCCTGATAGATTTGGCGCATGGCGTAGCAGTCGGCATGAAAGCAGGACGTTTCCATCATCATGTACTTGAGGCCACTCGCTTTCACGGCCTCGAACAGCTTGCCAGCGTCTTCGAGCGAGCCCCAAACGGCAGGCACGGCGCAGGCGACATGCTTGCCCTGTTTGAGGACCTCGATCGAATGCCGGGCGTGGCTCGGCGCGTCGGTGGCCAGAAAGACGGCCTCGATGTTGTCGTCCTTGACCATTTCCTCCAGCGACGGATAGGTCTTTTCACAGCGACAGGCTTTTGCCAATGCGGCACAGCGATCGGGAAACAAGTCACTGACGGCGACCACGTCGACGTTGGGATGGTCCTGGAAGCCAAAGGCGGCACCGAAGCGGCAGGTGCCGTACCCGACGATACCCACACGGATCTTGTGATCGGAGACGGGCTTCCATTCCTTCGAGGCGTCGGGATCGACGGGCTGGTCTTCGAAACCTTGAATCTTCGGTTTCTCCTGGCCCGGGGCTGCACCACTGAATCCCATCGCAGCGGCACCCAAGCCCATGGCATGCAGAAATGAACGTCGTGATGTCGAGTTACTCATTGTTCTCATCCAAATCAATCAAGGAGTTGCAGTGCCAGTCAACGATGCAAGGCTGCTGCAAGCCGGTGCAACTGTTTCACTGAAGCTGAAGCCATTGTTCCGTCTTGGTGAATGCCGACGTTGAACGTCATCGGAGCCATGCACTTGTTGCAGGCCCGAACGAAGTCGATGACTTGCTCGTCGGAATAAAGAGGCGGCGGAATTGGCGTGTCGAGCCTGCTTTGGACCCAACGGCGGTCTTCAATACAGGTCCAGCCGAACCATTGGAGCCCGTTGTCGAGATAGCGGCTCTTCGGCGGCGTGTCCAGGTTTACCAGCTCACCGGCCCAATAGTCCTGATGCGTTGTGTATAGGAAGTCCTGAGCGACGCCGGCATTGTAGGTCACAAGTCGCTCGGGATATCCCAGCTTGGCAACCTCGGTGAACTTTTCCCACGGGAACTGAAAGCCGGACATGTCGGTGGTGACGGAGCTGTGCGGTCCTCTGGGGTCCAGGGAATACGGGCTGTCGAACCACCATGCCTTGATCTTTCCCTCGTATCGTTCACCCATGTGGCCAACGATGTCCATGAGGTTCCGGGCAAACCGTTCCTTGTCGGGGGCGTGGTAGCCGACGGCCTTTTCCCACTCGGCATCTTGTGCGTGGTTGCAAGAATGGTTGTAGTAGACGAGCAGATGCTTCCCCTTTGCCGACAGGGCGCCGGCAAGCTCCAGGATCAGGTCGCGCTTGCAGGTCCGGCCGGGAAGCAGTCTGTCGATTACCGGGTTCGGGGCAGGCAGCATTTGCAGGGCATGGGCGGCCGTGAAGAGGACATAATCCGCTCCGGTGTGCTCGACCGCCTTGACAAACCCTTCAAGATCAAATTCATCGACCGCCTTCTGAAAGGGCTTTGGCGGGCCGCTGCGGGGGGCGGTCTGGGCAGTCCAGTGAACGCCGATCCCAAACCGGCATTGCGCAAGCCAATCGGTGTTTGCACGCTTGTAAGGGGGATCAGGGCCCGGCTTCTCCTCCCCCGCAAGCAGGCAATGACCCGTGATGCAGGCTGCCGTGCCGGCGGTGGTTGTCCGCAGGAAAGATCGTCTGGTGACCGGTTCCATGATGACTTCCTTCTTGCTGGCGTAGGGGCTACTTATCTTCCACCCGCTGAGCCCAAGCAGAAGATGCCAGGCAGCAACCGACGATCAGCAAGGCAACAACGGCTCTCATGGGACTGTTCCTCCGACTAGCGTGATATTATGGCATGCGTCAATCTACTATCCACCGCAGGTTCCGAAAAGTCGGCTGCGATCCTGCCCCCGTCTTGCTTCCGAAACCAGGTCACGGAAGCCACAGCGCCGCCCATTCTACCACCCGGCGCGTCTGCTTGGTAGAATCGAGCCCGCCGAAACCTCCGGAGGAACTTCATGTTACGCCTCTACCCTTTGGTGCTGCTGGGCTTGCTCGCCCTGCCAGTCCCGGCCGCCGATCCTTCACCGCCCACGCTCTCGCTCCTCATTGTGGAGGGCATGAACAATCACGACTGGCCTCGGGCCACTGGAATCCTCAAGGAGATCCTGGTAAGCAGCGGTCGGTTCACCGTGGGAGTCTCCACCAGCCCCCCGGCAAATGCGTCGAAGGAGGCATGGGACACGTGGCGGCCCGAGTTCGACCAATACGATGTGGTCCTCAGCAACTTCAATGGCGGTCACAAACAGGACAGTCTGCATTGGCCGACGGAGGTCGAGAAGGCCCTGGAAGATTATGTCAATGGCGGCGGCGGCCTTGTGGTCTACCACTCGGCCAACAACTCGTTCCCAAACTGGACTGCCTACAACGAGATGATCGGCATGGGCTGGCGGGACAAGGACTTCGGCCCCAGCTTGATCGTCAGTCAGGATGAGAAGGTGCTCGTCATTCCGAAGGGCGAAGGGCGCAACCCCGGCCACGGCCCTGAACATGATTTCCAGGTGACCGTCTTGAATAGGGACCACCCGATCACAAAGGGCCTGACGAGGAAATGGATGCACCCGCATGAACAGCTCACGCACGGTCAACACGGCCCGGCGAAGAATGTGACCGTCTTGAGCTACGCCCACTCGAAAGACACCGGCGACAACGAGGTCATGGACTGGGTGATCCCTTACGGCAATGGCAGAGTCTACGTCATAATGCTGGGGCATCTCTGGAAGGACAATCCGGATACGGCCATGCGTTGCATCGGGTTCCAGACCATGTTGATCCGGGGGTGCGAGTGGGCAGCCACGGAAAGGGTCACAAATCCGGTCCCGGAGGACTTTCCAACGGCCACCGAGATCAGACTGCGGGCCGAAGCAACCATGCGGAAGCCGGAAGACCGCGTGACGGAGCACGTTACTGATGGAGGGATGGTTTTCAGCATCCACAGCCCAAGTGGTATTGGCAGCGCCACGCTTTGTCAGCAATCGTGGTCGGATCATGTCAGGCTGCGGCTTCACTTACGGGGGCTGGAGGGACTGACGATCAGCAACCGCTCGGTGACACTCAAGGTATCCGTCCTGAGCCACAGCGGGAACCCGAGGCACTTGGGCGTGGTGGAGGACGGGGAAGAGAAGGTAGCGAAAGAAGGAAGTCCCTACTGGACCGAAATCAGAGCGTTCGATGGGAAAGGCAAACCAGTTCAGGGATTGCCGGAAGAAGGCGGTTACTTCGAGATCGAATTGCCAGCGGCCTTGTTCACATCGAAGCGAAAGTCGCTGACCATCGATTGGATTGATTTCTATCGGCAGTGAATTCGGTATTGATGGTCACAATTCCACTCAAACAGGAGATCACGGCTATGAGGAGCATCTCCGTAGGCTGTGCAGTATCGTTCGGACTGCTCGGCGTGACACTGCTTGTTCCTGGGCGGATCTTTGCAGCAGCGCCAGATGCGGCCGTCACAGTCGCCCCCGAAGAAACCGACGACATCCTGGCCAACCCCGGCATGGGGTGGGAGACGTTTCACAGGACGGCGGACAACGACAAGAACCTGCCCTCGTGGATTCCGTCCACCGTCCACTACGCCCGATGGGGCTGGGGGCAACTTGAGCCCGAAAAAGGACGGATCGACTACGAATTCCTGGATGGTGTTCTGAAAGAGACTCGGGAGCCGGGACAGAGACTCGCATTTCGGGTCATGTGCTGCTCCACGTCTCCACGCCGGCCCTACCATCCGACGTGGCTGCCGGACATCGGCGGAAAGGTCGTCGTGACTCGGTACGGCGATGGCCCCGAACTTGAAGTTCCGGTACTGGATGATTCACAGGTGCTTGCCGCGCATCTGGATTTCATCAAACGACTGGGGGCTCGATACGATGGTCACCCAGATATCGACCACGTGGATCTCGGCACGGTCGGCTGGTGGGGTGAGTGGCACATGAGCCAATCTTCCAATGCTCCCATGCCAACACCCGACACCCAGAAAAAGATCGTGGATGCCTACCTTGCCGCCTTCCGGAAAACGCCACTCGTAATGCTCATCGGCGGTGGCGAAATGCTCAAGTACGCAGTCGCTAACGGAGCCGGTTGGCGAGCCGACTGCCTCGGCGACATGGGCGGCTTCTCGAAGACATGGTGCCACATGCGGATGGCATATCCGCAACGACTCCCCGAGGCCGACGCCATGGACACTTGGAAGACTTCGCCGGTGGCTTGGGAAACGTGCTGGGAAATGCGTAAATGGGTAAATGAGGGTTGGTCGCTGCGGTTCATCTTCAACTACGCCTTGGCCCTGCACGGGTCGGTCATCAACAACAAATCGGCGCCGCTGCCGGAAGGCGAGGGTATCCGTGAAGAGATTGAGCGGTTCCTGCGGCAACTGGGCTATCGGCTTGTACTCAAGGAACTAAGGCACCCGAGACAGGCGAGGCCGGGCGAAAAACTGGAACTGTCCATGAAATGGCAGAACGTTGGCTCCGCACCGTGTTACAGGCCGTACCGTCTGGCCTACCGGCTGACAGACGCTAGCGGAGCCCAACGAGTTCTCGTCAGCCACATCACCGTAGATAAATGGCTCCCCGGCTCCATCGAACTGTTCACAGAAGAGTTCTTCCAGCAGCCCGCCGATTTGCCGCCCGGCGAGATCGTCGACGTCGCCGATTCAGTTCCCGTCCCTGACGATTTGTTACCCGGAACCTGCACACTGTCGGTAGCCGTGGTCGGCGAGAAAGAGGACCAGCCCGTGGTGCGACTCGGCATCAAGGGTCGTGGTGATGATGGGTGGTATCCGTTGAGCACGCTCAGCGTGATTCAACAATGACTACCTCGACTCCGATATGCTCGCGTTGTTCAGAGGCTAACGTTCAACTCCTCGGTCGCCAGAATGCGCACCGGGCCCGTCAGACCGGCCTCCAGCAGTTGGTGCTCGCCGGTTTGGGGCGGTTGGTAGAACTTCTGAACGTTGGTCTTCGTAAACCGGTTCGCCTCGGGCAGCTTGCCGTCGCCTTTCTTGTGGGACAGTACCCGTTTGCACTCCCGGCGGCGGATGGCTATTGTGGAGAGTATGGAGTATAGGGTCCGGACTGCGAATATCGACACTTGCGGTCGATGCCTTTCCGCCTGCCCCGGTGATCCCCCCGTGAGAGCCCTATGCGCGACCTGTTTGACGATCCCCACCGCCGACATTTCCTCTTGACCCTCCTGGTTGGGGTGGGGCTGGCGGCGTACTTGACCGGGTCGATCACGTCGATCTACGGCTTCGACCTGGCGCTGGTGCTGGCCTTGGTCGGCGGGTTCCCCATCTACTTCGAGGCGATCAGTGCCCTGGCCCGGCGAAAGATTTCCGCCGATCTGGCCGTGAGCCTGGCCGCGGTGGCCGCGCTTTACATCGAGCAGTACGCCGTGGCGGCCGAAGTGATCTTCATCATGCTGATCGGCGAAACGCTGGAGCACTTCGCCGTGGACCGCACGCGCACGGGCATTGCGGCCCTGTTGGCGCTGCGTCCGCACGAGGCGCGGGTCCGCCGCGCGGGCCACGACCACGATCACGTGATTCCGGTCGATCAGATCCGCCCGGACGACGTGGTGATCGTCCGGCCCGGGGATCGCATTCCGGTCGACGGGCGCGTGCTCTCGGGCAACTCGTCGGTGGACCAGAGCCCGATCACCGGCGAGTCGCTTCCGGCCGACAAGACGATCGGCGACGAGGTCTTCGCCGGCACGATCAACCTCTACGGGGCCATGGAACTCTCGGTCGAGCGGCTCGGCGAAGACACGACGCTCGAGCAGATCATCCACCTGGTCGAGGAGGCCGAGGCGGCCAAGGCGCCCACGGAACGGCTGGCCGATCGCTATGCCACGTATTTCGTTCCCCTGGTGCTGGTGGCGGCGGGGCTCACCTACCTGTTCACCGGCGACACGTGGCTCAGCAGCGGCGACGTGGTTCGCGCCGTGGCGGTGCTCGTGGTCGCCTGCCCGTGTGCGTTGGTGCTGGCCACGCCGACGGCCATTGCCGCGGGCATCGGCGCGTTGGTCCGGCGTGGGGTGCTGGTCAAGGGCGGCGTCGCGCTGGAAAAGCTCGGCCGGCTCCGCTCGGTCGTGTTCGACAAAACGGGCACGCTCACGCTGGCCCGGCTGCGGATTTCGGAGATCGTCCCCGCCCCGGGCTACGATGCAAACGACGTGCTGCGTTTGGCTGCGGCGGTCGAGCGTCACTCGGAGCACCCGGTCGCGCAGCTCATCGTCCGGCAAGCCGGGGAGGAAGGAATCGAGACGCCCGCATCGACCGACTTCGCGGCCCATCCCGGTTTGGGGGCCGAGGCCCGGGTGGACGGGGCGACGGTGCGGGTTGGCAGCCCGAGGTTTCTCGCACGCGAAAGGGGACGCGAAAGGGGGACAGGTTCGCTTTCTCTGCCGTCGCTCGCTTCTGGCATGCCGGTGGGGGGAGGAGAAAGCGAACCTGTCCCCCTTTCGCAGTTCGAGGCTGAGGTCGCGCGACTCAGTGGCGGGGGGTGCACCGTCGTGCTGGTCGCCCGGGATGGCGAGACGGTCGGTGCGGTGGCGGTGGAAGACACGGTCCGGGCCGAGGCGGGCGAGACGATCCAGCGGCTCCGCAGCCTGGGGATCGGCCGGATCGTGATGCTCACCGGCGACAACGAGGCGGCCGCCCGATCGGTCGCCGAGACGCTTTCGATCGAAGACGCGCGGAGCGGACTCCTACCGGCCGACAAGGTGGAAGCGGTCCGCCAAATCCAGCGGGAAGCGGCGCCCGTGGCCATGGTGGGCGACGGGATCAACGACGCCCCCTCGCTCGTGGCCGCCGACGTGGGCGTGGCCATGGCCGACATCGGCAGCGACGTGGCCATTGCCTCGGCCGACGTGGTGCTGGTGGGCGACGACCTCCGCAAGCTGGCCGACGCCGTCACCTGCAGCCGCCGGATGCTCGCGATCATCTGGCAGAACATCCTCGGGTTCGCCCTGGTGTTCAACGTGCTGGCCGTGCTCGCTGCGTCGCTGGGCTGGATCTCGCCGGTCGTGGCGGCCGTGATGCACCAGGTCGGCTCGCTTACCGTCGTGCTCAACTCGCTTAGGCTGTTGGTCGACGTTCCCCACTGGCGAGAGCGGTTCGAGCGCGTGCGGCAGGGCCTCTACCGGCGGCGGCGCGTCCTCGCGGCCGCCGGGGGCGGGCTTGTCGTGGCCGTGTATTTGCTGAGCGGGCTCCACGTCGTCCGGCTGGGAGAGGTTGCCGTGGTGCAGCATTTTGGCAAGGTGGTTGCGTCGAGTGAGCCGCCGGGCCTGCACTGGCGGTTCCCCTATCCTTTCGGACGGCACCGCGCGGTGAAGCCCGGCGAGGTCCGCCGCGTGGAAGTCGGTTTTCGCACCATCCCCGGCTCGTTCGAGGAGCCGCCCGCCTACGAGTGGAACGTGCAGCACCGCGGCGGACGCTCCGAGCGCCAGCCGGACGAAGCCACGGTGCTCACCGGGGACGAGAACCTGGCGGACGTGAACCTCGTGGTCGAGTATCGGGTGTCGGACCCGGAGGCGGCCCTGTTGAAAGTCGGCCGGCTCGGGCCCGACGGAACGAGCAAATGGGACGCGCTGGTCCGCGCCGTGGCCGAGGCCGGTCTGCGTGAAACGATGTCGAAGCGCGCAATCGAGGCCGTGCTTAGCTCCGAGCGGAGCGAGATCGAAGAGACGATCGGCAACTGGGTCGCCGCCGCGCTGGCGCGATACGGAACCGGCTTCACCCTGGAGGCGATCCGCTTGGGCGACGTCCATCCGCCGCTCGAGGTCGTCAGCGCCTACCGGGAAGTGGCCGGCGCCTACGAAGACAAGGAGGCGAAAATCAACGGCGCTGAAGCGTATCAGTACGAGCGGGAGGCGATGGCACGCGGCAAGGCCGAGGAGAGACTGCTCGCGGCGCAAGGGGCCGGGCAGGATCGCACCCTGCGGGCCCGAGGTCGGGCCGATCGGTTCGTCGTGGTGGCCGAGGCCAACTCCCAAGGCCCGGAAATCACCCGTCTGCGGCTCTATCTGGAGATGGTCGAGCGCTGCCTTGCGGGCAGGAAGAAGGTCATCGTCGACCGCCCGACGGGGGGCGCGCGGCGGCAACTCTTCTTCGGACGCCCCGGCCTGTTGGGCACCTTGCCCCGAACGCCCTCCGAGGCAACACAAGAAAACGTGGAGACGGAAAGGTACCCGGAACCATGATGCGCAAGTTGTTGATCGCCACGTTGATCTTGGCGGCCCTCGTCGTTTATCGCAGCCTGGTGTTCGTCGACGAGGCGGAAACCGTGATCGTCACGCAGTTCGGTGATCCGGTCCGCACGCTGAACGACACCGAGAAGCAATCGGGCCTGCACTTCAAGCTGCCGTACCAGTCGGCCCTCCGCGTCGACCGGCGGCTCCAGATCTACGATCCGAGGCCTTCGGAGTTTCTGGCCAAGGAGAAAAAGAACCTCGATCTGGACGTCTTCGTCTGCTGGCGCGTGGGTGACCCGCTCGTTTTCCTGAAGACCGTGAACGACTTCACCGGGGCCGAGGCCCTGTTGCACGACATCGTCTGGTCGGAGTTGGCCGCCGAGGTGGGGCGCAACGAGGTCGAGGCCATCGTTTCCGACGATCCTGCGCTCCACCGGCTCGACGAACTCGTCGGCGGCGTGACCGAAGCGTGCCGAAAGGA
>JBDRTC010000384.1:0-2154 GCA_043824335.1 Planctomycetota bacterium
ACCGCGGGGCCCTGGACGCGGCTGTGGCCTTGGGCATTCCGCACGGCGGCTGGTGTCCCCAGGGGCGTCTGGCCGAAGACGGCGTGATCCCGCCGCGCTACAAGCTGACCGAGACCAAATCGCCCGAATACCGCGTCCGCACCGAGCAGAACGTGCTCGACAGCGACGCCACGTTGATCGTCCATCGTGGTCCGCTCCGCGGCGGCACGGAACTGACCCGGCAGCTTGCCGAGCGTCACGGGAAGCCCTGTCTGGCCGTCGACCTGGACGCTCCGCCCGATCTGGAGGCGATTCGCCGCTGGCTCGCGGAATCCCGCGCCGAGATCCTCAACATCGCCGGTCCCCGGGAAAGCCAAAGCCGGGGCATCTCGGCTCGCGCGACCGCGTTGCTCAAACGGCTGTTCGGCTAAGAAGCGGCCGAGGAATAACTCGGGGACTGTCCCAATTTTCCCGCAGGGAAAATGGGACTATCCCCCTCCCAAACCCGTCGCGGACACCTGTTGCCCCTGGCCTTCCTGCAGTTTCGCGGCCACGAAAAGGGCAGGAGTCGAACTCAGGGGGCCACCACTGCGTATGCCGACAATTCGGGGGCAGACTCCCCGAGATCGGTCTCGATCCGGATCGTCTGGAGCACCTTGCCCGGGTCCTGGCCCGCGATGAACGTGACCGGGATCACGTGGACGAGCTTGGCCTCTGCTTCGCCGCCGGTGTCGAACTCGAAGCTGGCGCCGTCGCAGGTTACCGAGAGGATGCGGAACGGTGTCTTGCCTCGAACGACCAACTGCTTGGTGACCTTCTTGCCCGGCTCTACCACGCCCATGAACAGAGAGGCGGGGCTAACCATGATCTCCGACTGCACGAGCCCTTCGACCGCCAGCGGGATTTTAGGCGAGCTGGGGTCGTTGGTGATTAACATTAGGTGATCGCGCAGGTATCGTGGCGGCACCTGGCCGTCAAGGCGTACCGAAAGCTGGTAGGCCACCCTGCCGCGGCCCTGATCGGTCCGGTTCCTCTTAACCGAGAGGTGGGGATTGGCACTGGTTACGTCGGTGATCTGCCAGTCGCTCCTGCCTGTGCGGGTGACGGTGACGGTCTTCTCGGTCTCGCTGCCGCGATCCACCGCTCCAAATTGCACACTGCCCGGGGAAAACACCACGTCGCTTCGGATGTAAGTGCTTACGTGCAATTGTGTTGTGGCATAGTATGGCTTGTCGAAAGTGACGGTGATCGTGGCGCTCTTGTGCCCGGTGAACCGCGGCGTGTTGATCTTGGCGACGATCGCGCCCTTCTCATACGTTTTCAGGAGCGGCTCCTCGATCCGCACGCTCGTACAACCGCAACTGGCCCTAACGCTGGAGACATGGATGTCCTCGACGTAGATGTTCTTCAACACGAACCGGAACTCCGCCTTGGCGTCCCGGGCGAGCGAGCCGAAGTCGTGGCTGGTTGTCTCAAACATCGCCCCGCCCCAATCCGCGGCGCAAAGCGGAGAAGCAAACACGAGGGCTAAGAGCAGCGAGGCAGCAACTTTACGGACCATGAACGTACTCTCCCTGAATCGTCTTTCTGCAGGAGTGTCACCTTACGGGGGGGAGGGCTGCGTTCCGTCTCAGCCGCGGTGGGGGGCCCCGGCGCCGAAAGCTCCGGAGCGAAAAAACCGCGAAACTCTAGGTTTTTGCGGATGGCGTGTCAACTCGGTCCCAGAATGGGAAATCCGCCCAAGGTGAGCATTGCCAAACCCACCCGACATTCGGTAGGATAACGGGTTACGTATCGTCACCGGCCTGCGGCCCACGGTAGAGCGACGTCGGTTTCACTGTCGTCCCGGCCGCACGGCAACTGGAAAGACGCTCGTTTTTTGAGGAAAACGCGGGTCACTGGCGTCGGCAGTGGCCCCATTTTTTGAATTTGATTTCTGTTGCGGAAAGTCGGGTGCCATGCCCTCGCTTGCGTGGGCATGTCTGCCGGCGCCGGAGCAGTCGGCACATGGCCAAACAAGTTTGGCCATGCCACCCCAGGCTCTGGCTTTCCGCAACAGAAAGAATTTGGGCTTCACTTACCACAACTGAGCCATGTTCGAATCGCTCCAGGAAGGGCTGAGTTCCGCGCTGAAGACCCTGCGGGGTCGGGGGAAGCTCACGGACTCGAACATGC
>JBDRTC010000385.1:0-2678 GCA_043824335.1 Planctomycetota bacterium
TTCCGGCCGCGAGTAGCCGTCTGCCACGGCGACCCAGCCTTCGGTGCCCTCGTACCGCACGCCGCACGATCCGTGCCACCACTCTTTGCCGCGGTGCAGGATCATTTTCATCCCGTTGGCAAAGCGGGTGACCATGCTGTCGCCCGTGGGGTTGTCGACGTACTGGTATTCGACCGGCGACGTGTCGGCCGCGCCGATCGCCACGTGGCACTGGGCGAACGTGTGTGCGCCCCATTCCCCGATACAACTCGTGTGGAAGTCGTAATGGCCGCGCCAGCCCCCGCGGACGTAGGCGGAATTGTACGGCCGCCAGGGACACGGGCCAAGCCACTGATCCCAGTCGACTTCCTCTTTGGGCGGCTCCGGCTCGGCGGGGAGCCAATCGTGCCGCATTTCGGCCGCGTCCCAGGGGGCGATGTGGGCGCGCACCGTGTGCACCTCGCCCAACCGGCCCGTGCGCAACAGCTCGTTGGCGAATGTGAAATTCGGCTCGCTAAGCCGCTGCGTGCCGGTCTGGTAGATGCGGCGGTAGCGGTTGGCCGTCTCCACCACGGCCTGGCCCTGGGCGATGGTCATGCACGACGGCTTTTCGGTATAGATGTCCTTGCCGGCGCGCATCGCCAGGATCGAGGCCATCGCGTGCCAGCGGTCGCCGGTGGCGATCAGCACGGCGTCGATGTCGTCGCGCGTGGCGAGGAACTCGCGGATGTCGCGGTAGGTGGCGCAGTCGCTGTTGCCGTAGTGCTCGTCGACGATCTGCTTGACCTTTTCGCGCTGCGCTTTCTTGGCGTCGCAGACGGCAACGAACTGCACGTCCGATTCCGCCATCATCCACCTGAGGTCGCCCGAGCCGCGCCCGCCGATGCCGATCCCGCCCAACACGATCCGCTCGCTGGGCGCCGCCGCGCCGGCCCGGCCCAACGCCGAGGCCGGGATGAGGCAAGGCGCCCCAACCAAACCGCCGGCCACGGCCGCTCGCTTCAAGAACTGCCGCCGGGTTACGGAGAAGGGCCCGGCCACCCGGGTCGGCAATCCTGCGCGTTTGGGGGTAACGTGAACTCCAGGAGCTAACGGGTGTTGCGACATGCGGCTATCCTCCCTTGTCGGTTCCAATGCGTGAAACAATGGTCATCGATTATCTTTCTTCGGTTTCGTCAAGGGGCGTGATCGGGTCCAAACATAACCAGAACAGGGTGCCCGTGCAATAGATGGCGGCCGAAACGTAGAACGTGATCGCCCAGTTCTCGTTCGACCACCAGAGGATCGCCGCCACCACGGTCGGCGCGGCGGCGGCGACAAAGGCGCCCATCATGTTCATGCTTCCCGCCAGCGTGCCGGAGAGCTTTCCGCCCACGTCCATGCACGTGGCCCAGGCCGTCGGCATGACAAGGTCGTTCGCAAAGCTGGCAATCCCCAGAGCAACCATGGCCCAAATCGGGTTTCCTATGTGAACGGAAAGAGCAAAGCACACCCCGGCGCCCATGAACCCGGCGCCGGCCAGGAGGCGACGCGTCGTTTTCGCGTTACCCGTCCATTGATCCACAAAGGACGAAACCACGCCACAGAAAAGAGAACCCAACCCACCACAGAAGAGCACGAACGCGGTGAGCAGTGCGGCCGCCAAAAGATTCACTCCCCTCGCTTCCAACAAGTAGGTGGGCAGCCAGGTGACGTAGAACTGCCACCCGAAGTTCAGGCACATGTACTGGCCCCACAAGCACCACACCGTCCCGGAGCCGAGGAACTTCTGCCAGGGGATGGGGCCGTGACCCAATCGGGCATCCTTGCCGGAGGGAAGCAGCTTCAACTCCTCTTTGTTGACACCCGCGTGCTCGTGCGGGGAGTCGCGATACCACCAGTAGAAGACCCCCGCCCAAAAAACTCCCACCAGGCCGAAGGCCGCAAACGCCAGACGCCACGTCAAATGGTTGAGAAACACCAGCACAATGAGCGGCGTGAACGCGCCGCCCCATCGCGCGCTCGTCCACATGATCCCTTGGGCCCGAACACGCTCGCCGGCCGGCAGCCAGTTGGTGAACATCCGCGTGATGTTGGGAAAGCACCCGGCCTGAAACGCGCCGAAACACCCGCGCATGAAGATCAGAGAGAGCAGGTTCCATACCCATCCCGTGGCCGCGGTGAAGAACGACCACGCGCCCACGATGGCCGTCAAGACCCGTCGGGCGCCCCAGCGGTCCCCGGCGAAACCACCGGGAATCTCGCAAAGCGCGTACATCCACCCGAACGCCGAGAAGACCAGCCCCATTTCCAGCTTCGTCAGCCCCAGGTCTTCCCGGATCGCCGGCGCCGCCAGCGAGATCGCGTGACGCTGCATGTACGTCACCACCGCCAGCGTGACCGCAAACAGGATCACGACGTAACGTGCCCGCGTGGCTTGGTGGTTCGAGTGCTCCATTCCGCATAAACCGCGAAGCGGTTTGACAACACAGCCCAGGGTAAGCGGCGCAGCCGCGCCACCCTGGGTAACTGATCGATCGAATCGCGGAACCCTGTAGGGGTTCCACAACCAACTTTATAACCGGAACACTCGTCAAATGCACGTCCTCGAACGCCACGTCGAAGCAGGTCGAGGGCTCCGCCCGTCCGTTGCGTGTCGCCCTGGGGCTTCGCTACGCTCAGCCGCCAGCCACCCACAATTTCAAATGTCACGAGGTACT
>JBDRTC010000386.1:0-2152 GCA_043824335.1 Planctomycetota bacterium
GCCGCGGGCTTCGCGAAGGTGGAAGTCGGTGCTAGGATTCCCCCACCCGATCCGATCAGGTCGAAGATCATGGTGGTGGCAGGCAAAGCTGGCCACCTCTCGCCAGAGGTCGCCAAGGCGGTCCACCACCTGGAGACAATCGGTTATAGCAAGGAGGACATTGCCGCATTACCGGTGTCGGCCATATTGCGGGCCAAAAGGGGTCAGAACTATTTTTAGGCTGACCCCTTCTGCTTGCTTCTCTTGCTTGAAGCTTAAGCCGGCATCTTGCGCACTGTTCCCGGCACGACAGGCCTGCGGCGCTCCGCGCTGGCCACGGCGGCGAACGAGAGGGCGAGACTCTTGAGATTTTCCCGAGCGCCGTTTTCCGGTTCGCGGTTTTCTTCGATCGCCGAGAGCAGCTCGCCCATCGTGCCGTGGAAGCCGTCGGAAAACCAGCGGCCGTGAAGCCGGGGGCTGGCCCGGCCTTCGGCGGTGGTGAGCGTGACCTTTTGGCTCTTGAGGTCCGGCCCGATGCTCGAAAGCGTCCCCTTCGTGCCGGTCACGTAGGTGCGGTCTTGGGGGCCGAATTGAGTGTGGGCGTCGAAGACGAGCGAGGCCTGGGCCCCCTCGTACTCGACCAGCGCCTGCGCTAGAAGCGGCGGGGCGATCGGCTGGGTGTCGGTCCGCGCGACGGAGGCGTAGACGCGCTCGGGCCGCCGGTTGCCGAGAAAGCAGGTCAGCATGTCGAACCAGTGGATGGCGAAGTCGTAAAGGATGAGGTGCTTGATCTTCTCGAACGGCGTCCCCTTGAGAAAGCTGTGGTCCCAGTGGACGGAGAGGTGGGCCGCTGAGACGTCGCCGATAAGCCCGGCCCGAATCGCGTGGCGCATGTAGCTGAAGTGGGGCGCCCACCGGCCGTTCTGGTTGACCGCCAGCTTGACGCCTTTCTTGTCGGCCAGGTCGGCCATGCGCCGGCCGAAGTCGAGGTCCATGACGAACGGCTTCTGGCTGAGCACGTGCTTGCCGGCATCGAGCGACGCCCGGATCATCTCGGCGCGCGCCAGCGGATGCGCGGCCAGATCGACCACCTCGATGTCGTCGCGCCGGAGCACGTCGCGCCAATCGCGATAAACCTTGGCCTCGGGAAAAAACTCCGCCCGGCGCTCCCGGGCCCGCTTCACCGCCACGTCACAGAGCGCCACCACGGGGTAGCCCGCCTTCCGGTACGCCGTGAGGTGATGCTTCGTGATCCCTCCGCAAGCGATCAGCGCGATGTTGGGCCGGTACCGCTTGGGGTCCCGCGGCTTGTACGGGAGCTTGGGAGCGGGCATCCGGTCCGCCGCGGGAGCCTGCAAACTGTAGTTCGGTTTGTCTGTTTTCGCCATGGGGAATGCTCAACGATCAGGTGGCGGCACTTGTGGCCGCGAATGTCTTTCCAGAAGCCCAACCATGCAATATACTCCAATCGCGACGTTTGAAAAGGCGGACGGAAAGGACGGTGCGCAATGCGTGAGGAACTGCTGACGGTTTCAAACCCGGCCGGGGAGCAAGTCGAACTGCCGGTCACCTGGGTCCACACGCTCGTGATCGGCAGCGGCGCCGCGGGCCTCAACGCGGCGGTGCAGCTAAAGGCCAACGGGGTCGACGACGTGCTCATCGTCACCGAGGGCCTTGAGAAGGGGACTTCGATCAACACCGGGAGCGACAAGCAGACCTACTACAAGCTCTCGATGTGCGGCGCCGACGCCGACGCCCCCCGGGCCATGGCCGAGACCTATTTCTCCGGCGGAAGCATGCACGGCGATCTGGCCCTGGTCGAGGCGAGCCTTTCCGCCCGGGCGTTCATCAACCTGGTGAACCTGGGCGTGCCCTTTCCCCGCGACGCCTACGGCCAGTTCGTCGGCTACAAGACCGACCACGATCCCCGGCAGCGGGCCACGTCGATCGGGCCTTACACGTCGCGCGAGATGTGCCGGGCCCTGATCCGCCAGGTGGAGCTTCTGGGGATTCAGGTGCGGGAGGATCGCCACGTCGCCCAGTTGCTCGTGGTTGGCGAGGGCGACCAGAGGCGGGTTGCTGGGGCGCTGGCCGTCACCGGCGAGGCCGGCCTGGAAGCCTACGGGGCGGAGAACGTGGTGTTTGCCGTGGGCGGTCCCGGCGGCCTGTACAA
>JBDRTC010000387.1:0-5487 GCA_043824335.1 Planctomycetota bacterium
CTTTTTCCTCCGCCAAGCTGAGCACCATTTGCTTGTACGTCTCCCTGGCCGTGGCCAGCATTCTTTGAAGTTGTGCCGTGGGCATCCTGATTTCCTCTCCGTTCTGAAAACGTGGTAGTGGGTGAAACGGCCTAGCGGCCGCGCCGGATGTCTTCGAGCAATTCGTCGTACGACCGGGACCGGCTAGGGGGTTCATCCCCACAGAGCGCGGCGCGGTTCGCCTGCCACTGGCGTAGCTTGGCTTCCGTCACGGGCTTCCCGGTTGCCGGGTCGACCTTCTTGTAGTCGCGGCCGTCATCAGCGGTGAACGTGGAAGAGCCTTCGAACTCCTTGACGATCTTCGCGATGGCAGCGACCATTTGCGCCACGCTCAAGGTTTCGTCGTTGCAGACCTTGCCGATCTCATAGGCGAGCGCCTGCTTGGCAGCATCCGCCGACGCCTTCTTGATCGTGTCGCCGATGTCGAGGTCATTATCGGTGTCGACGTTGCCCGGGCGCGTGGCAAAGTCTTCCTCCTCAAAAAGCCTTCGCTCGGCAGTGGTCAACGACCGCCCGCTGCGGACGGCATCGCGCATCCGCTCATAGTGGCCTTGCCCGGTGGACTCGAAAAGCCCGCTCGTTGTAGCGGGATCGGCAACCAGGTCGACGGAAACGACACGTTCGATTTCTTCAATGACCTGCCCGCCGTTGCGATCGTCGCGAACCCGACCTTGCGCGTTGTGCGACAAGCCAATGAGCTGGGGCCGGCGCTCGGCTGCTTCGATGACCGTCGCGAATTGCGCGTGCGACTTCAGGAGGTGAAGGTCACCGCGCAATCCATCCGCGGCCAGGTGAACGCCCGCGAGCCAACCGATACGGTCACCAACGGAACGGCCGTAGGTCAGGTCATCGGCGGGGTGGTCGACGTTGACCTGAATCCCCTCATACATGCTGACCGCGTTCTGGAGCGCTTCCCGGGTGTACGACCGGCCGTTCTTGGACTCAAAGCCGAGGATCCGCACGTCGCGAATCACGCCGGCCTCGGCGTCGATTCTGGAAGCGCCGCCGGCGACACGCTCGCGGAGTTCGACTGTTCGGCCACGGTGTGTTGCAATGGACATTAGTAGGTCTCCTTGAGAAAAAGTGGTGACTGGTGTCATCGCCCCCCGCGTCTGGTCTGAATGCCCGGGGAGCGCTGTTGAAGGTCGCGGGTGGGGGAAGCAGGGGGCTGGTGTTGGATCGCGGCCGCCACGCCGTCCAATCTGTCGGCCAGCATGTTTCCGACTTGCGCGGCTTGCTCCCGCGCGGCTTCGGCGTCTTGCCCAGCCTGGTCCGCCGCTTCACGCGCCGCGGCCTCAAGGCGTTGGACGCGCTGATCGTCTACGGCAAACGTGTTGGCAAACTCGCCGGTAAGACCGGTGGGCTGCAATTGCTCGGCAGTCGGCAGGAAGCGACCGTATAGCATTTCCTTAAAGCTGCCGGTTGGGTCATAGCGAGTGGACGGGGTAAGCGCTCCCCGGGCCGCTTGGCCTATCAGCCGGTTGTACTGGGCGGCGACGTCCAACCCGGAAGCCCCCTTCTTGTCCACCCCCGTGATCGTGGCGGTTTCGAGCCCGAGTTCATGGAGGGCGATTGTGGCTGCGCGCTCGAAAAAACCGGCCTCCGGCAGCAAGCGCTCCCGGGCCTGCCTCTCGCGTTCCCGACGCTTTGCGCGCGGCTCCTCGATGATCCGGGCCTGGTCGGCCAGGCGAGTGAGACGGCGGCTTTCCATCTGCTCAGCGCCGCCGGGCGTGCCGAGCAATCGCTGGCTCTCCGCCGCGAAGTAGTCGCCCTGCTGAGCAGCGCTGGCGCCTTGGACGATCGCGTCGATGGCCGCCGGGTCGATCGTGCCCAAGCGAAGTGCATCTTTCCTTGGGAGCAAGCCGAGCCGCGTGGCTTCATCGCGCTGCAAAAGGCTGAGCCGCTCGGGAACCGGGGCCTGGGCAAACCGCCGCAGTGCCCGCGCCGTGCCGGGTTCGGTCTCGTCAGTAATCTTTTCGAGGATCTCTTTTGTCGGCGCGGTGGCCGACTCCATCGCCGCGAGCATGGACTGAGGGCGAAGACCAGCCCGCAAGCCCGCGGCCCCGTAGCCGAGCGCCCGCTCCGCTGGAACGCCGGCGCCGGTGAAGACCGACATGGCCAGCCGGAAGCTGTCGGACATCAGCTTATCCATCTGGTTGCCGGACTGCTGCTGCATGTAGTAGGCCAGCTCGGCAACGTCCTGGTCCGTCTTCCCGGGAACCATTCGGGAGAGCTGCCCGGTCAAGGTGCCGATGCCTCCAAGACCCTCCCCGCCAGTGAGCCCAGCCGCCGGCGCAGTCGCGCGGGTCAATCCGAGAATGCGTTCAACAGGCGCCTCCGGCAACGCACCACGAAGACCAGCGTAGAGTTGACGGCCTTCCTCGCGTGTCACGCCGGGCATCGTTTCCAGCGCCTTCGTGATCCGCGGGCCCGCTGCCAAGTCGCCGGCCAGTGCAAGGTCGCGAAGGATGTTTTTCGTCAACTCGGAGCTGGTCGACGCCATCTCCTTCATGTACGAATTCCACTCTTTGTACGCACCGTGGACTCGTTGCACGGCCGAGAGAATGCTCCGCGTACCAACCAGGCCGAGGGCCATCGCCCCCAACGCCTTGGTCTGGCCGTGGATCAACTGGGTAAGCCGACTCGCCTCGCCCCCGACCTTCTCCGTCTCCCGTTGCATCACGCCATAGGCTTTTCTCGCGGCCGCCGCCCGCTGGCGTTCCGTGCCGATGCCTTGCCGGCTCAAACGCTCCAGCTCCTGAAGTTTCCGCCGGTACTTTTCCATCGGCGTGGCCGCTTCTCGCCAGAGTCGCTCCGAAGCCCGGGTGCGATCGCGGATGATCCTCTCATTGGCCCGGCGCTCATCGGCCTCTCGCTTTTGCTGGAGACGCTGCCCTTCCTTGGCCTCGCGTTCCATCCCTTTGAGAATCGAGACCGTGACCTTGTTGCGTTCCTTGCGCTCGTGATCCGCTGACTTGGTGATGCGCTTGTCTTTCTGGCCGAGGATGCGCTCCGTCGACTTGGTGATCCGCTGGGAGTCTTTCGCCTGAGCGTCCGTCGCCTTCTTGGACCGCTTGGTAAGCGTCTCGCCAGACTGAGCGGCGCGTTTGTCGATCCGGTCGAACTCGCCGGTGACTTCCTTTCCAAACGCCTTGAGGGTGGAAGCGTTGCTCTTGTCGCGGGTGATGAGGAGCCGGTATTCAACGCCTCGGTCGGCCATGGGTATTCCTCCCGTTGTGTGGGTTACGTGCGTAGGACTTCCACGGGTTCGTTGTCGTAATCGTGATATTCTGCGGGTGGACGGCCAAGGGCTTCGAGCGCGAACGGCAGCACGTTGGCCAGGGCGCTGAGGCGATCCCCGTGGCCGTTTTCATTCTCCGCGAACTCCAGTTTGTGGCCGTAGCTTTTTTCCACCACGCGAACGGAGTAGAGGTCTTCGATCAACAGCTCGGCCGCCGGTTCGCCCTTGTACAGTTGGAGCACTCCGTCGCGGATGCTTTCCAACGTGGCCGCGGCGCTACGGGTGAGCACCTGGCCGGTCTGGTGTTGGGCCATCACTTGGAACCCACGGCCGGCCAGCTCTGCGCAGACGCGCATCATCTGCCAAGGGTCGACGGCAACGAAGCTGGCGCGGTAGTGGCGGCCGAGTTCGATGATCGTGTCGCGAACAGCCTCCAGGGAAACCGGAGGCGAGAAGTCAACCACCTTGGCAACGATCAACTTCTGCGTCCAGTAGCTCCCGACCACAACCACCACGGCCGCGTGATGCTGCGTAAGGCCAGCGTCAACGCCGATGGCTGCGACGCTGTGCTCACCGGGGAAAATCTCAGGCAGGCACCGGGTATGCTTGATTGCCGCTTCGATGGCAGTCGCCGGCAAGGCGTCCCCGCCGGGTGTGACCCAACAGCCCCGCCAAAGCCGCCAGAATCGAGAGGGAGGGTTGCGCCGCTCGGCATCGGCAACCTTGGCTTGGCTAATCCACGACGCCGGTTCGTCGACCTTTTGGAAGTACCACGCGGGGTCCGTTCGGTAGTTCTCGCGCCAGCGATGCTGCCAGGACTTCAGCTCGCCGGCGTTCGTCGCAACGATCGTCAAGTTCCGGGCCAGTTTGTCGGCGTTGTCCATCAAGGTGAGCATGAACTGTTCGCTTTGGACGTGGGCCAACTCGTTGCAGACGGTCACTGTGGGCCGAGAGCCGTGGCTGCCTGAAGCGTCGCGGGTCAGAAAGCAGCACTCCGACCCCGTGCTCTCGTTGATGATCCGTGAGGTTTGGACGGACAGCCGGGTTGCCTTCCACGGGTTCAGGCGAAGATCATCGGCCATGGCCTTTTTCAGTTCGAGAATCTGGCCAAGATCATCCGCGCCGGCTTCGATCAACTGCGGGCGCTTGGAGAACAGCAGCAGCCACACGAGCGCCAGCCCGACGTCGGAGTCCTTGCTGCCGCCTTTCGTGCGTTCGATCCACAGACCGCGATGAGGCGGCTTCTCGCCGGCTGCCACGGCCAGGACGGAGTCGGCCAGGACCTTGAACGCCTCCACCTGGAAGTCCGCCCACACGTCGCCCAGCCGGACGTCGCCGTGCACGCCGGGGATCGTCGAATCCCGGAAGCACTCCAGCGGGGAGGCGGCGTAGCGGCGGAGGTCGTTGGCGTCGATCATTCGGGGCTGCCCTCCCCATCGGGTGCCACGTCGCCGGAGAGGCCCCCAGAATCGCTCTCGGCCGCCGGCTGGTGTTCCGGGGCAGGTTGGGCTTGCGGTTGCTCTAAGGTTGCCCAGACGTCGGAGCCGTTGACGGCCTTGCCTCCGAGCAGTTCGGTCAGGATGTTGTCCCTCTCGCGAGACCACGAGCAGATGGAATGCCTGGCCCCTCGCAACTCCTCAGCCGGCATGCTGGGGGTTTCCCGAATCGTCAATTCGAGCGCCCGGGCCGACTGCTCCAACCGGGCGAGAGTCTGAACCCGCCCCACTTGGATAAGCGATAGCTCCCCGTATCGTTGACGCAACAGGATCTCCACTTGGAGACGGAGCTTCAAAACGTCGACGTACGCTCCCCGAAATCGCCGGCCGAGCCGCGCGAGAACCACGCCGTGCCGCTTGGAGCGGTGGCCGTGGCGAACCGCGTTGACGTTTCCGGGCTGACCGCCTTCGGTTGCCATAACTCGTTACCTCACTATGGTTTGCAGCAACACTGACGATGCCCCCCAACGGGGGCGGCTTTCGCTGACACCCACTCGCCGGGTGTCAGGAGATTGACGATACTCGTTGGTAAGTAAGGGGTTACGTCCCATAGCACTACCTATCCTGTATAGGGAGTTGTCGCAGCATCGCTGGCCACCGGTGTGACGGACTTGTCGCACTGCTCTTGTCGCACTTGTCGCATCGCTACCCATGGGGGGTTACCCTTCCGCTAACTTGGAGCCCGGGTAAGGGGCTTTTCGACACTGCTTC
>JBDRTC010000388.1:0-2700 GCA_043824335.1 Planctomycetota bacterium
GTGAGGGGTGTCCTTTTCGGCGGATATCCCCGGCGACGAGGCCCCGCCCGCGGCCGAACCGGGCGGGGTTTCTCGTTCGAGCACGTGGTCGTGCTAGTCGTCGAGGAGCACGTCGTCGAGCTCACCACCATCACCGCGATCCGCTCGATCACCAGATCGAGGTGGCCGTCGACGGCTGGCGCCATGCGGGGCTTCACCCTACTTGAACTTTGTAGCCTAACTGTAGCCAATAGGTTAGATAATGGTGTTTTCTGTAGACAATGGTGGACGGAACCCGTTGCCGTAACCCCGTGACAGTAGACGAGTTTGGACGATAGTAGACAATGGCGGAAATACCCTGAACAGAACTCATAATCCCTTGGTCGGAGGTTCAAGTCCTTCCGGGCCTATTAAGTAATCCCTTTCCCTGTAAGAAGTTAGAGCTTTCTTTTTGAATGAGACACACGTGCTGAGTGTCCAGATTGTGCCCGATTCTGTACCAGCATACGCGAAATTCTGTACCAGATTCTGTACCGGCTGAGATTGGACTGATTCGGTGCTGGACAAGAAGAGCAGGGGATCAAGAGTCCATTGCTCTTAGAAGGCGGCGGAGGCGGTCTGGCGGAGCCAGATGACTGTTCCCCCCTCTTATTGAACGCCCCTGATAAACAGAGCCGCCCGCTGGTCTGAGGGTCGTTACCTCCTTCAGGGAGTGTGTGCTGAGCTGTCTGCCCGCCGCGACGCGAACATTCAACAACAGCTACTCCAACGTATCCACCAGGCCTTTTTCCTGTCCCGGAAGGTTAAGAGTAGTTGTCTGGACTGAAAGGAATGGGCTGTGGCCAAAAAGAACAAGCGAGAAATGACCGAGGACGCTGCGCTGGAGATCGCGCTTCGGGATCACCCTGAGTGGCGACATCGTCGGTGATGACTAGAATGTCGCCAGGAACGTGTCCATGTCCACGTAGGTCAGTTCCTAGGGCTGGTCGGAAGAGGCCGTCTCACATCGACCGAGACCGCGAAACGAATATTCGTAGCGCGCGTAGGTCGCCCCCACCGAACGCACTTCTGAATTCCGGGAACGGCTGAACCAGGTGTGCGCCACCGACGCTGGTTAGCTCGGGGCACAAATGCGTTCGATGTGTCGGACCTCCTCGCGCAAGAGGCCGTTTCACGCGGGCCGCCGATACCCGTCAACTGGGAGGTGTGGTTAGACTCGGCGTGTGTCTTATTTGCGCCCCATTTTCACGAGATTTTGGGACTTTGATCTTCGTATAAGCGTGATGGTGTCGGGCTTGACCCCCTCCTTGAACGATGCCTTCACGACCAGTTGAGCGCGGCCCAGCCGGGAGAGTTTCAAAGCCTCCCCCGGCGGCAGATCGAGGGAGAGCGCGAAAGGCCCCCTTTCAAGCACAGCCACCAGGAACTCCCTGGTGGGGACGTTGTGCATGTAGTAAGAGGCTTGCACAAGCTCTTCTGATGGAACCGCTTCCCGGACGACCGGTTGATCCATCCTGGCCTTGGCCTCGTTGGCCAGTTTACGCTTCTCGGCGGCGGCCGTTCAGGCCTCCTGCTCTGTATCAAAGAGGCGGTAACCGCAACTCCCAGCGTACCGGTCGCCAAAGAGCATGTACCAAGTCGCCTTCTCTTCGGCCGTGAAGGGCCCCTTCGGCGGACCTTTCATTTTTTGGGTGGTTCTTATTGGATCACACGGGCTTCTATGCCCGCGGTCTGGCGGTTGGCGAACTCGTCCGTGAATAACCACTGTTGATAGAGGCCTTCGATCTGTCCCAAATACCCGTTCACCTGCGCCCTCTGCAGCGTGCGCTGCACGTCCTTCGGTCTATCCTCGTCACGGATGGGCGGGCGAATGCGATCGGCTGGTGGCTGGTAGGATGAATTGAAGACCAGGACCGGCAGGTCTTCGGCGGGCAACAGATGGCGCCACAGGAAGGCCTGCATTGTGTCTTCGGCCGGCACGGCCTCATGGAAGAGTTCCCGGTCTCCAATTGTCGCACTGCCCACGACGGTGAGGTTGACCGGCTTTTCCATCTCCGTAAGGCTGGTTTTCACCGCCAGCCCCACCACCTCTGTATTGGCCGCCAGCGTGGCGCCGCCCGATTCGAGCCCCTCCGGCAAGTCCTTGAAGCTCAGCGTGATCGGCCCGGTGAATCCGTCCTTGCGTATCGCGAAGACGGTCACCGCGGCGGACCCCTTGCTGGGCATAACGATCCGGGAAGGGATCAGACGCAACACGAAATCGGGTTGCGGCTGGCTGATCCGGAGCCGGTAGGCATACTCCTTTCCTCCGCGTCGCGGCGTGTCGCCGAGGTGAATGAAGTATTTTCCGACGGCGGGCCGCTTCACCATGAGGTAGGAATCGGCGTGGTCGGTGTTCAGCCCCGATGCCGCGTCGTAATGATCGTCGTTCAGCGCGATCACCTTGCCGTCCGGGCCGGTGACCTTGAGGAAGGAATCGAACGGGGAACCGAGGCGGCGCGCGTGCACTTCCGCGACGATTGTCTCACCAGCTTTTCCTTCCACCTCGAAGACATCCCAGTCACCCGGGCGATCCGCTCGCCCGTTGACGATGATTGGAAGACTCACCTTCTGCGCCTTGGACGGATCGTCGTTGGAATCGTTGTCCAGGCACTCGGGCAGCGTGTCCAGCGCAAACGGCACGTAGTTGGAGACGAGATTCCCGTTGGTGGCGGCGATCAG
>JBDRTC010000389.1:0-2104 GCA_043824335.1 Planctomycetota bacterium
CCCGTGGGCCAGGGCCTTCGAGCGTCCCGGCCGACAGGAGCACGGACGGCGACGAGAGCTTTCCCGCCGATGGCGCAACCTCGGGCGATGTCCCGACTTGCTTCCGGCCTCCGTTGGGGCAGCAGTTGCACTGCTGCCCCCAGCGGGGGTGCGGCAGTACAACTGCCGCACCAACTGGAGGAATCTCTGCGGACAGTTCCGGAGGAGCGGCCGGCCAAGGGGCGGCCGATAAACAATTTCCCGGTTTGGGAGGGGGACAGTCCCATTTTCCCTGCGGGAAAATTGGGACAGTCCCCGAGTTATTCTCCGGCCGCGGCTAAAGCTCCCGGACCACCGTCACTTGCCGCCGGGCATTCAGCTCATCGACGTAGGGAGCCAGATCGACCCACGAGGCCAGCACGCCCTCCTGGTACACGCCCGAGGCGGCCACGTAGGCGGCCTGGTGGTCGGTGCCGAACGCCATCCGCCGGATACGGATCTTGGGAGAGACGAGTTCGATCGTGTCGCACACCCGCAGGCTGGGGCCGTGTCCCGCTTCCGGCTCAGGCAAGAGTTCGAAGGATCGCGTGAGCCGAATCGGGCACTCGCAGCGGCCCGTGATGAGGCGTTCTTGCAGGAGCCGCCGCACCAGCGTGCGGCAGAAGCGGCCCGCCGAGCACATGCCCGTGTAAAGCAGCGCCTGCTTCAGCGGCGTGACCGTCTCGAAGCGGCTCCAGTGGAGCGGTCCGCTCACGGAGAACGGTTGCGAGGTTCCGTGCGGAAGGGTCGTCTCTTCGCCGCGGAGGAAATCGACCTGGCGGGCCGGATCGTGCCATTGCGACACGGCCAGCCGGCCATCGACCGTCTCGACGATCAGCCCGGCGTCCGTGACGGCCGGCTTCCCCCGGCCGAAATGTTTGAACACCCCGCCCCGCGCGGCGGAAATCACCGTGTGCCGCGGGCCGGCCCGACGCACCAGAATCCCGGCGCGACGCAGGTACCGGACCGGCTCCGCATCGCCGTACGGACAAGCCGCAGGGCGAGCCGGCGGCCAGTCGAGGTACGCCTCGATCAGGTTCCCCAGCCGATGGGCGAACATCCGGTCGTCGCTGAAATAGGCGTGGTTCCCGGAGCGAAGACTCATGAGGAACCCGTCGGCCAGATCGGCGGCCGATGCGCTCCCGCCGGCGAGCAACTCCATCCCGTGCGGGTAGAAGTGGTAGGTGCCGCGGCTGCCGTATTCGCCGGCGTAGCTGTGGTCGGGGTGCAGGAAGAGCCGCGCGAACTCGACCGCCCGGCGAAGCGGTTCGTCCAATTGCCCTTCCCCGGTGATTCGGCGAATCTTGGCCAGGCAGTCGATGGTGACCGTCTGGTAGCCCGGATCGGCGCCGCCGTATTCCTCGAACCACCCTTCCTCGCTCTGCCAGGCGAGGAGACGCTCGATGCGCGCCTCGGCCGCCTCGCGGTACCGCCCGCTTCCGGTGATCTGCGCCACCCTCAACAGCCCCAGAGCGGCCAATGCCTGATGGTTCGAGAGTCGGCCCGATTCGTCGTGCTCCGCGAGCCAATCGGCACGGCGGCGGAGCCAGGCGACGAGGTCCGGGTCGTCCATCGCCAAAAGCTGGTAGGCGCGTGCCGTGGCCTGGAGGGAAAAAACGGCGGCCCCCAGCGCCCGCTCAAAGGGGTAGTAATCGTCGCAGGAGCCGTCGGCGTGGCTGGTCCGGGCGGCAAACCGGATACCCGCCACGGCCAGCTCCCGCACCCGGGCGTTGCCGTACCACCGGTTTGCGGGCAGCTCGGTCGCGTAGACCAGCGCCAACGGCAAGACCCCCTCCTGGTACATCTCGGAGGGAAAGCTGCTGGTACGATAGTGCCAGTATTGGCGGTCGAGACAACCGTAGGTCGACCGGTACGGGTTGCGGTCGACGGCGCCGAACAGCCGCGGGATCTCGGCCAGCGCCGAGGAGAGGTAAAGACCCCGCAAAGTCGCATCGCGAGCGACCGATCCCTCGGTCGCTTCGGCCCGGGGAGTCGCCCGGGGACGGATCGCAAAGCAGGTTCCCGGCACCACGAAGCCGCTTTGGGCGGCGGAGTCCGCGGGACTCACCGGAGAAGACATCGGTTC
>JBDRTC010000390.1:0-10099 GCA_043824335.1 Planctomycetota bacterium
AGGTCCTGGGGAGCGAGCGGCTGACCGGGGCCACGCTGGATCGGCTCACGCACCGCTGCCACATCCTGGAGACGCGAGGCGAAAGCTACCGACTCCGGGAGGCGAAGCGGCGCCGTGGCAAAAAGTCTGACCAAGCACAGAAGGAGCCTGAGAAGGCGAGGCGGGGTGGTCGAGGCTAGACTGCCCCCCGGGTGGAGGATAGAGTAGGTATCGGGCGCTCCAGTTTTCGCCCGCCCGCCGCTACGCTTTCTGACCGCCCGCTACATGCGGCGCCGAGAATGGCACGCGCCGGGCCCGTCAGTTCACCGGCTTGCTCATCCACTTGCGCAGCTTCCGATTCGCCTGCGTGGCGATGAGCAGCGTCAGGAAGACGGGAATCGTCAGCATCGCCCTGGCCAACACGCGCCAGTGCAGGATCCGCAGCAGCTTGATCACCACGCCGGCCGCGTGCAGCGGGCTGTGGAACCGCCTGTCGATCCGCTTGCGCAGGTTTGCGATGTGCTGGGACGAGTAGTCGTCGCTATAGACGAAGCCGTCGGCGTCCGTGTGGTAGCCCGGCGTCTGCTCGACCAGTTGGTTCAGGCCCGAGTGCGGCTCGTTGCGCAAGCGGGAGACCTGGACCAGGTCCACGCCGATCGACCGGGCGAACGTCGCGGTGGAGAGCATCTGCTCCTCGGTTTCGCCGATGTTGCCTACGATGAAATACGCGTTGATGATCATCTTCGACTTGCGGAGCACTTCGAACCGTTGGCGGACGCGTTCGACGGTGAAACCCTTGCCCATCGATTTGAGCGTAGCGTCCTGCGTCGACTCGACGCCGATCAACATGGCGAGGAACCCGGCCTGCTCCATCTTGCGGATGATGTCGGGGCGTTTGGCAATCTCCAGCCGGGCGTTGACGATGTAGTGCTTGCGAATCTTCTTCGCGATCAGCAGGTCGCAGATCTCGGCGACCCGGTCCGGCTGATGCGTGAACACGTCGTCAACGAAGAAGATCAGGTCGGCGTCGATTTGTTCGATCTCACGGACAATCGACTCCACCGACCGCGGCGCCCAGCTCCGCTTCACGCCCCAGGGGTTGACCGCGAAGCTGCAAAATTTGCAGTTGAACGGACAACCGCGCGACCCGGCAACTTTGTCGATCGTGATCCCCGTGCTCACGTCCTTGGTGGTCAGGAAGTACGACCGCCGACGCAACTCGCGAGCGGGCATCAGATCGTCGTCGAGCGGCGCGTTGGCGCGCGGCGGATTGTGCACGAATTGACCGTCGTCCCCGCGGTGGGTCAGGCCGGCGACCTCCGACCACGGGCGCCCCTCGGCGATCTCGGCAATCGCCTGCTCGCCATCGCCGCAGACCACGGCGTCCACGTTCGGACACGCCTGGAGCCAGTAACACGGATCCTCCGTCGCCGTCCGCCCGCCCAAAATCGTCATCACCCCCGGCGGCAACGCGTTGATGTCGTCGCGGATCAGCTCAAGGTCCTTCCGCCAGTTGATGGAATAGCAGACCAGGTCGGTCTCCGGCCTGAGGAAAGGCTGCGTGCTGGGCGTGCGCTCATGCCGGAAGTTGACCAGATCGATCCGCTCGGCATGCGGGCGAAGCGCGGCAGCGACGTACTCCAAGCCCAACGGCGGGAAGGATGTCAGCGAACTGCGCCTGCGTCGATAGGGAAAAACGCACACGACGTGGCGAAACATGGTTTGACCTCGAATTCCTTGCGCAGACGCGTCGATGGAGGAAGACTCGAGCGGACCACGGCTAAAGGGGCACGGCTTGGAGGGGGAATTGTCGCTGGCCGGTCAGACGAAAACAAGCCCAGTTTGCGGTTTCTCGGGTGGCTCCGTAGCCTCATGCCACCCGCAAAGCACAGCGCCGCCTTCCGTGCAGGACTCGCCGTAAGTCTAAGGAACGATTGGCAAATCCTCACGCGAAGCCCCCTCGAGTCCGTGTCAATGGGGACGGTCTAGGATCGGCCCCATCAAACGTTCCATTCTCGGGGCATGGAATTGGCCGCGATCGGGCTCCGCCGACCTGCTTCGGAATCCGACACTCGCATCCCCCCGTCAGGGGCAGCGCAGGCGATCTTGCACCTGTGTCTCAAGGGGTCGTTTGATGACACGAATTCAGTGAGCCCGGTCCCGGTAGTCACGTTGTGGGAGCGACCGATCACGAATTACGCGGTGGCCAAAGTCATGCACTGCACGGACGCGCTGGTCTACCGCTCGGGACTGGTCGAGCCCGTCCACGGTCGTGAATCAGGCATTTCCTCGGTCCCTTAAACTCGCCGCCGGTTACCGCACCAGTGGGATCCACACCTCCATGTACGAGAGTCCGCGATTGGCCCAGAACCCGGCGGTCCACCGCACGTCGTCCATGTCGACGCTCCGCAACCGCGCATGCTCGCTCTTCGACGTGTCGACGACGCCGGCGCCCTCGGCAGTACAAACGGTCAATGCGGAAGCGGTCATCACTGCAAGCAACACACCAGTGGCAAGTTTCCAAATCATCATGTGTCTCCGAACCTCTATGGAACAGGGAGCAAGGCAATGATACCCTGTTCAGCGGACCAATACGGGCGCTTTGCCCCGGTGTACAGACCCGACACACCTTGGGAATACGGAGCATCTCCGGCGGGCATCGGACGGTTGCCTGCTTGCTGTAAACACATGGGCCCTTGGGGCCAAAGCGGAAGGTTTCGGTGAAATCCTGGCTGACAAGGTCCTACTTCCCTTCCTCGGCATGGGAGATCACTTTCTGGTCTCTTTCACAAGACGCAGAAATTGATTTCAGAGGAGATATCTGCCAGAATCGTCGATTAGCGTCGACGGTCCGAATGGTGAAGACCGACGTCTCTCCGCCGCGCCCACGAGATTAGGGAAACAAGGAGAGCCGGCCCCGGATCCGGCGTGGGGATGCGATCGCTCGGGTAAGGAGTAGAAACATGGCCATTCCGCAGCGAGATCGGGAGAGGGTCTTCAATGCTTGCGAAGAACTGGAACAGGAAACTATTGACCTGTTGGCGGAGTTGGTGAAGATCCCGAGTGAGAACCCGGGTTACAAGTACGAGGAGAAGCTCTACCTGGAGAAAGGCTACACCAGGCTCTACGACGAACCAATCACTCGGGGCGGCGAAACCAGGGTCTGCGAACATCTCCGTCCCCTCTTGGAGAGCTTCTGTGATGACACCGCGATCGTGGCCTCCGACCGCCTGCGAGCAAACCTCGTGGGCATCATCAACCGTGGCGCGGGAAAGAGTCTCACCCTCAACGCCCACGTCGACACCGTCCCCACAGGCGACCACGACGAGTGGGCGAGCTGTGAAGACAATCCGTTCAACCCGGTGATCAAAGGCGGCAGGCTTTACGGCCGGGGCGCCACCGACTCGCCTTGAATGCGGAAATCATCGAAGGAGCACTCGGAAGTGCGGACCTCGTCTCCCGGAAGCCCGCTCAGACCGCCCAGCAGGATGAAATTCCCGGGGTTGGGCTCGGGGGCATCTTCCGCCCGTTCGCCGACCCGCCGATCGCCTACCCCGACCCCTTCGATCGGGCCTATGAGTCTAACGGGGAGTTTGAACTCCAAACCCTACCGTTCGAGATGGAGCGTCACCAGGGGTTTGAATGGATCAAAAGACTCGTTCATGGTCCAAGCCATGGCCCGCAGCAGGATGATCCGAAAGTAGGGATCGTTGAACGTGAAATAGTTGTGGCCGGCACCCGTGACGAAAACTTTGCCCCGGCCTACCTCCCTTGTCCACATGACTGGCCACGCCTTGCCGTCCAAATCTTCGATCTTAGGAGGACCGTCTAACGGTTTGTTTCCTATGGCCGGGCCAGCGGGCGAAGTTACGAGGGTCGTGACATCGGCCGGGTCTCCCCTCAAATGCCAATAGAACTCCTCCGCCAGATCGAACTTTGCCGGAAAGCCCTCGAAGATGGGAGATTCTGATGCCGCGTCGGTAAGAGTCACCGGCGTGGGCAACACGCCCCATTTGGTGCCGTCGCTTCTGAGGTCCCATGCCATCCCAATGCGCTTCGCCAACTCCTCGCCCGAACCTTGCATCAGGGCCATGTGAATGAATCTCAATCCACCGCCGCGCTTCTGATAGGCGTCGACGAGATCGTAATCCCACTCTTCACGCGACCAAAAATAGAAAACGACCAGATCGGCCTTTTCCCATAGTTCCTTCTTCGGAAAGTACATGGAGGGAACGACCGTGACACGCGGGACCTGAGGCAGAAGCACATTCACGTAGCGGTCCATGACCCAGGCGTATTCGTGGGTCTCTTTCTCGTGGAGTTTGTCGATTCCCCAGACCCAGACGATGTTCAGATCCCGGGACGGCTCACCGTCTTGGTAAGCGTTGGCGTCATACCACGCATAATCAGCCAGTTGTTTCCCATCATCGCCGAAGTTCCAGGTTGTTCTTGTTCCCGCACGGCAGGCATATTCCCATTCCGCTTCCGTCGGTAGCCGGTATTCCTGGTTTTCCTGTTCACTGAGCTTGCGACAGAACTCGACCGCATCATCCCACGTCACATACGACGCTGCGTAGTTGGACCCTTCCTTTACAAGCGGCTTACCTTCCCAGGGGCAAGTTTCCATCACCTTTCCATACTGCTGCTGCGTGACTTCGCAACTGCTCATGAAGAATGGCCCGGTAATCTTCACGAGATGCTGCGGTGCTTCCGGTCCGGTTTTGATCTTCTCTTGTTTTCGTAAACTCTGCTTAACGTACTCCATGAGATCGGCTTTGGTGACCTGACCACTCTCAAGTTTCTCTTTGACCTCGGGGTCCTGCAGAAGTTTCTTATACCTCTCTTCCAACGGTTCATCGCTGACGGCGGTTCCCATCTGAAATTCACCGGCGGGGATGGGCACCAGCACCATGCCGACGCTATTGACAATCGGATCGCCCAGCGCCAGTTGATCGGAGGTCATATACTTCCTGACAGCCGCTGCATCGGGAACACGTGACCCACAACCCGCAACGGTGACAAGCAACAGCACCATCATCAACGGGACTCGCATGACAGAAATCCTTTCAGCATTGCAATCGACTCACCAGGAGTGCCCGTCCTACAGAAATAGATCACCCGTGCCCGAGCAGGGTCAAAACCCTCCGAAGACTTCACCGCCCCCACGGGTGTGGATTGCCTGCCAGGTGCCGCGAGGCGGCGGACCGCATCCGACCAGAGTCCTCTTGAAGTCGATCGTGTTGCTCACAAACCGCGCCGAGCCATCCGTCATCGTTACCTGCAGGCCACCGGGATGCATGCTGCGCCCTGTCATTTGCCCGGTGGTTGTGCTGTCAAAGCAACCCATTCCGTTTTGGGCATTCCCCAGCATGCCCGACACGGCGCAATTCTCCATGTCATCGGAGTAAGGTTCTCTGCTGTTCGGAGCGCTGGCGTCGTTGAACATTGCCGCGGTCCCGGCGGACAGTCCCGGCATGGCCCAACTGCCACGCAGATCGTGCTTGTTCATGCCCGTTCGCAGTTCATCAACGGCCACGGTATTGGACGTGCCGTCGGTAATGTCGGCGAGTCGGACCACTTCGTTGGCGCCACCAACGCCTCCGAGAGAATTTCCAGGGCCGCTTCCGACACCAAACCAACACGGGGAAACGTTCATGCCGTAGTTTCCACGAGCCCACGGCCCACCGGCATAGCTACAGAAGTTCCCGGAACTCTGTGGGTCGCTCGGGCATTTGTAGATAGACAGCTCCTGGGACCTGCCGGGGTTCTGGTTCGCGGGGATGCGGAAATCCCACTGATCGTAAAGCTGTCGCTGCTCAACGTAGGGTAACAGAAAGACCAGCCAGTTGGCCCCCTTGTCGACGTCGGCAATCTGCGAGGGATACTCGCGTCGGATATACTGGTTCGCCTCCGGGCAGTCCGTGACCGTCATGTTTTCCGCGTCCCACTCCAGCTTTTTGCCGGTGCGATGGGCAACCGTTCCCAGCAGCATTGTCTCGGTCAGTGGTCCGGCATAGTCGAAGTGGCAACCGGTCGGATTGCCCGTTTTGCATGCGGTTATCCACTCCTGCGCGTGAGGCAGTCCGTGGGGCAGCCGTGGCCGCGTGACATCGGCAAACTTATCTTCCGGATACAGCTTGAACCTGCCATAGTCGGCTATCAGCATCCCTTCGGAGCCAACGAAGAGTACGCCTTCCGGGTAGTCGGGCATGTTACTGGATCCGAACGTGCGAATACATCCCGGCGATGTGCTGGACGAAGCGCTTGGCGATGAACGACGAGCCGTTGTCGGTTACCAGAAAAGGCGTCTTCGTAAGCGGACCCGAGAGGCGCTCGGCCTCCGCCCGAGCCAAGCCCAACGCGTGAATCGCTTCGGCCGCACAGTAGCTGCTGGTGAGGTGGCAAGCGAGGAGATAGCGCGAGTAATAGTCGATCACCGTCACCGCATACCACCATGCTACTGGGTGTGAGTCAAGCCACCGTCAGCCGCTGCATCCAGGACTACCACCGCCAGTCGAAGAAGCTGCTCCCCTTCCGCGGCACGGTGCACGACATGGGACCTACCCTTACCCATAGACGCCAGGCGGTCGAACTGAAACTCCAGGGATTGTTGACTCAAGAAATCGCACGCCGCATCCACCACACTCCAGACGCTGTCGATGCCTATCTCACCGACTTCGAACGTGTTTATCAACTCCACCAGGATGGGAAGAGTCTCGCCCAGATCGCTTTCCTCACGCGCATCGCGCGCAGCGTCGTCGGGCAGTACATCGAGATGATCGAAGAGTACGAAATCACCGAAGCCAGCATCGACCAACTCCGCCAAGCCGGGCAGAAAGAGCGTCAAACGAAACGACTCACAAAGAAAGGAAAGCCTCGTGGACGCCGAGGCCATGGTAAGCCATTATGAAGTCCTGCGATGGAAGGATAGGGCAACGCAGGGGTGCAACCCGAACGCCTGTCGCAGGCCGGAAGCAGAGGCGTCCCGCTGGCCAGCGCGCCGGCGGGGCGCTTCCCCTAAGCAGTCCCGGGTGAGGAAACAAGTTGGGGACGGTCTCAGACCCCCGATTTGCATCACGGGCCCGATCCGCTTATCATCGTGGTGGCCGGCCCGGCGCGCAGCCCGGCCGGAGGTGGATCGGACTACCCCCCAGTTAGGAGGTCATCGACGTGTCCAAGCCTGATCAACTGTCCCGGCGCCGTTTCATGGGTAAGTCGGCCGTCGCAGGTGTGGCGGTTCCGCTTTATGTTTCCTCCAGTGTCTTGGCGCAGCCTGGAAAGCCGGGCGCCAACGACCGGATCCAGCTCGGCCTGATCGGTGCGGGCGGGATGGGCCGAGGCAACCTGAAAAACTGTACGAAATATGACGACGTAGTCGTCACCGGCATCTGTGAGGTCTGGAAAGAACGGCGAGACGCAACCATCGCCGAACACGAGGGGAAGCCCAAGCCCTACAACGACTATCGCGAGTTGCTCCAGCAGAAAGACGTGGACGCGGTGATCATCGCCTCCCCTCCACACTGGCACGCCTTGATGGCCATCGACGCTTGCGAGGCCGGTAAGGACATCTACCTGCAAAAGCCGATGACACTCCACCTGGCCGAGAGTCTGGCGGTCAAGGCGGCCGTCAAGAAGCACGATCGCATCAGCCAGGTCGGCACGCAGATCCACGCCGGCGAGAACTATCATCGTGTGGTCGATCAGGTTCGTTCGGGCAACCTGGGAAAGATCGGCGTGGCGCGGACCTTCAACTTGCTGAACATGGGAGTCGAGGGCGTCGGCAATGACCCGAACTGCGACGTGCCCGAGGGGCTCGATTGGGAACTCTGGGTCGGGCCCGGTCCAATGCGACCGTGCCATCCGATGATCATTAAAACGTCGGGGACTCATTCGGCCTTCATGGCCTACAGCGGCGGCTGGTCGCCCTGCTGGGCCCCGCACATCATCGACCTGCCCGTCTGGGCGCTCGAGCTGGGGTTGCCCACGATGGTCAGTTCGTCGGGCGGTCGGTACGTTTGCCGGGACGCCGGCGATGCCTACGATACGCAAGAGACTGTCCTGCAATATCCCGACTTCACCCTCACCTGGATGATGTCGCAGATCAGCGCCTACCGGTTCGACATTAAGGGGCGAGTGGGAATCTACTTCCACGGCGTCAACGGAACCCTGTACGCAGACTACGGCACCCACCAGATCGTGCCGGAAGGCGATCGGATGAAAGACGCCCAAGAGCCGGAGAAATCGGTTCCCGACTCGCCGGGTCAGGAACGCGAATGGCTCGACTGCATCCGAAGCCGCAAGCAGCCCAGTTGCAGCGTGTTCTATCACCACAAAGTGAACGTGCCGATCGTCCTGGGCACCCTGTCGCTGAAACTGGGCCGTTCGATCCAGTTCGACCCGGCGACTGAAAAGATCGTCGGCGACGAGGAAGCGGCCGCGCTGTCCGTCCCCGAGTATCGACACCCCTGGAGATTCCCGGAGCAATACCTGTAGGCCCTTGGACGTTCTCTGCCGACGTCCGCCCGGCGCTCTGATTGGATGTTCCACGCGCGAATTGCAGCCGCTGGCGATTTGGCGGAGGGAAGTACGAACCTTTCGGGTTGGCGGATCGCGGGACGCCGGATCCGCCGCGATTCAGGGGAGTACGCCGGCAGCCGAGCCCAGCTTTTTCAGCCCCCTGTTAGCGGCATTTCTGAGGGGCCCGGGTCGTCGGGATCGATCACGGCGCTGATCACTGCGACAGTCGGCGGAACCTTGGCGGGGGCCTCAAGGTGGCCTCGACGTTTACCGGTCGGGTCGAGCGCGTACACCACGGCCGGGCCGGGGACCTTCAGCCGGACTTTCGCCCGAACCGGCTCGGCGATCACCGGCAACCGGCCTTCGGCGGGGAGCATCCACGACATCACCGACCAGGACCGCTGCTTCGGCGTCGGCGGCCAGAAACCTTGTGCCGTGTTTTCCGCCCTGGCAACCGAGGTCAACAGCACGTGGCGTGACCGGCCGATCGGTTCTCCGTCGAGCGATGTGGCCGTCACCGCGGCAAACTCCGTCTGGCAGTCTATACGCAAGCCGTCCAAGTCAATGGTTTCCGCCTTGCCGAGATACCCGATTGCCGATTTGGTCCGGGGCGTATTGATCTTCAATAGGCCCGCGCCGTAGTTCAGGGACAGCTCGCCCGTGTCGCTTTCGAGACGCTTCGTGTCAGCATTCATCCTGTCATAACCGGACAGCCGCTGCTCTCGGGCGGCCTTGACAAACTCCGGGTACAGCCAATCTTCCCACGGGCGTCCGGCCAGGCGAATGACCTTTCCTTCGCTTTCCACTTTGGCATCCGCCGAGAGGCCGCAGGCCAGTATCACGTCCGCCTGACCGCGGTAAGCGTCTTCGATGAAGACGTTTCTCACTTTCGAGGTGAAGGTGAGGAATCGGTAGTTCGTGTACTCTGCATACCGGGTATGGGGGCGCGGCATGAACGTGTCCTGCGGTGTGTGGACGATATGGACTTCGTTCCGAGCCGGCGCCACGTCATGGCGGTGAAACATCAGTGCCGCCGCCGGGAACTCGCCCCAGCGGGCCGGGTCGGATTGGCTGCGAAACATCGACAGGAGCTGATCGTCGAGATCGTACGAAAACAGCAGGAAGATGTCCCAGTCCTGCAAACAGGCATAAGCGGCGGCCATCAACAGCCCTTCACAACGGTACTCGTTCGGCCAGGGAAAGTTGAACTCGGCGACTGCCTGCGGCTTGCCCGCCCTTGTTCTCCCACTGAGAGCACGCCGCAAGGGCGGGCAAGCCGCCCATGGCACCCAACGGCAACTTAGAAGCTCAACTGCAATGACAAGCCGGACGCGGCCTGATCTCCTCCACCGCGACCACCGTGCCTCCAATGGGGGGTGCCCCGTGTGACGCAACCTTCCCCGCCAGGCCGATCACTGCTAGAATCAAGAGTCTCGAAACCCCGCGTGGCGCAGCTTGGTTCGCGCGCCTGCTTTGGGAGCAGGAAGTCGCCAGTTCGAATCTGGCCGCCCCGACTTGCTATCGCTTCTTTCCCACAAACGTGTAGTAGGGCATCCGCACGAGAGGGAGGTAGGGGACTTTGGCCCGGTTTTCGGTGAAGTGG
>JBDRTC010000391.1:0-2113 GCA_043824335.1 Planctomycetota bacterium
TTGTAGCCAAGGAGGGTCCAAACAATATCGGCCAAGGCGGAAAGAAACAACGCCAATCAGCCAACGGATGCGTTTTTACGAAAAACGACGCATTTCGTCAAGCGAAGCTCTGCGCAAAAGCCCATCGGCAGTGCCATTCGGGACTGTCCCCTGTTTCCCTGTCCCCTGTTTCCCCTGCTGGTCCCCACGCCGTCGATACCGAACGGTCGTTCGCCTTGCGCGGCTTGAAGACGTGCAGTCGGTGCCTGTGGTCTTACTCACTGGTCAGCGCGAAGTCGAGTTGCTTGATCCCGCTGGCAGGGATTTCCGCGGTCAACTCCGTTTCCGAGTTGTAGCGGGCGGGGATATACATCTCCCCAACCGGCACCTTCTCGTCGGGGTTGGATTCGTCAAATTCCCCGGGAATGAGTCGCGAAGCAGTGACCTCGACGGTCATCTTGCCGGGGAGAGTGTCCAGTTCGTACTGGCCGTTGTTGATCTGGCCGCTGAATGCTCGCTGATCGCCTTCAAGGGCGCGGAATTGGATTCGCCCTTCTGCGATCGGTTCGCCGTCAAACGTGACCTTCCCGCTGACTGGATGCAGGTCCATCCCCGAAGGGCCGCAGCCGAGAATAGTCATGGTTGCCAGCAGTGTGAGCAGGGTCGTCATGCAGCGTGTACGCATCTGCGTCTTCCTCAACGAGTCAAGAAGTATTGTTGGCGAATTGCGAAATCACGGCGGCGACGCGCATCGTCCGGCGTGGCTCGCACGTTGTCCGCAACGAAAACCTCGGCACGGTGTGCCGTGCCCGAACTGCGGGGCTGAACTCACCATGCCCCCAGCACGTTGCCGTCCTGGCGATTCCCGGCGTTCTGCCACGTGATCCGGTCGACGGTCTCGCTGACGAACCGTACCGAACCATCGCACACGGCGGCATTGACGCCACCCGGATGGTAGCTGCGGGCGAAGTTCCAGCGCCCGGCAAGCCCGCCGGCATTCCCATTCTCGCACGGAGCATTAGGCCAAATCGTGCTCTTGCAGGAATAGGGGCGGTCGGGAACGGTCGTATTGGGCGGTTCGGCGGATGAAAACCCGTAGGAGCCGTGCGGCGCACCGCCCCAGTAGCCTCCAAGTTCACCCCAAGTGGCGCCCGTGCTCCCCCGGATCATGCCTTCGCTCGCCAGCAGGGTATTCGACGACCCGTCGAGACAGTGGTGGAAGCCGAACTCTGAGTTCTGGCCGAACATGCCCCCGGGATCGTCCCGAGCGATAGTCATGTTGAACGTCGTCCCCGACAGGACGCCGCCGCCCGCACAGACGGCGTAGCTGCCCTGGAACCCGTTGTTCGTCCCGCCGCCGCCCCACGCAGGGGTGGAAGGATCCGAGGGGCACATCATGCCGTCGACGACGATCCCGGCAATGGACTTGGGCATCCGGTGGATGTACTCGTTCTCATAGAGGTCCTGGCGGGCCTCATACTGGGCCGAGTACGCCGTCTGCTCGATAAACCGCAGGATGCGCTGGTACCAGCAGTCGCGCCGTTGCCACTGGCCCGTGGCCTCACGCTTCCATCCGTACGGAAACGACTTGTGCACATCGTGATAGTTGTGCATCGCCAGCGCCAACTGCTTTAGGTTGTTCGTACACTGGGCGCGACGGGCCGCCTCCCGCGCCGCTTGAACCGCCGGCAACAACAGCGCAATCAAGATTCCAATGATCGCGATCACAACGAGCAACTCCACCAACGTGAAGCCGCCCTTCTTCAACACACAGTGCTTCATTGTCGCACCCTCCCCAGAAGAAGTTGATGTAAAAAGACAAAACGCCGCAAGAAACCGACTCCGCCCACGGCAATTGCCGTTGACGGCAATTGTCCCTTTAGCTTTTCCGGTTCTGGGTACGAACGTCGCGCTTTTCGGAAGGCGGACAACTTCGCTTAGTTTACCATGGGCCCTCTTCGCGTTTCAATGGGCTGGCTCTTCCGTTTTTAAGCAATGACCCGCTTAAAGGGGTAAATCGGCGGTTTCACGGCGGCGGAGTTCGGTGAATTTTTGGAACCGGTTTTCTAATTCTCGGAGTAGGATTTCTCTTTTTTTTGAGATCGCGCTTTGACCATGATCTTGTGTCGCGCTC
>JBDRTC010000392.1:0-4758 GCA_043824335.1 Planctomycetota bacterium
ACAAGGACGATATGCTATCGGGGATGGCGAGGATCTCGATAAACCGGCGTATCTTCTCGGCCAGCTCGGGGTCGCCGTTCGCAATGTCGCTTGTACCATCACCAGCCCCGGGAAGGAGATACGGCATTACCGCCTCCAGCACCACGGGCCCCCCGTAGTAGCCGAAATATTTCAGCAAGGTTGCGATTTCGTCGGGTCTGATGGGTTTGAAGGCTGACCTACCGATGACCTTGAGCCGAATGTAACCGGACGCGTTGAGGCGAGGTACGACGTGGAAAAATAATTTTTGGTACCAGTACACGGTCTCTTTCGATACCCCCATCGCCTCGACCACGTCGTGCACGCGTTGTCGCGCAAGCATCCTCGCCTCGATAACCCACTTGCTTGGGCCACCCTCATCGTAGATCCGATACGCTGCGTACAAATCCGGATACTTTTCAGCCAGCGCTGTCCGTTCTGTTTCTGTCTTGCAGGCCATGAGCGCGCAAGCGAACTGCAGGCCGAATTTGGTCTCACGGTCGTCGGTCTCAGATGAGTACTCTTTACCCTCGTCGGCAAGACGGCATGCGCGGTGCCATCGCCAATCCGGATCTCTGAAAGGGTTGACCCTCTGGAACGCTGGAAGGAAAACCGGCTTCGGTTCCTCATCAAGCCCACCTACCAGGCAACCGGAGGGTTCGAATTCCATTTCCTCAGGGCTTGAGATCTTCTCTGACATGATTTCCTCCTTGAGCAAAAGTCCCTACAAGTCTATTGTCCCAATTCCCGTACACGCTGTACAGATTAGCGACTGCGCCAGCCAAACGAGAACGCCTGACAGCAGCAACCACGCCGACCTCATTGCCGGGGTGCCGTTCGCGAGAACCCCCGGTGCTTGGGTGTGAGCGGCAGGCTCGTGCCGCGTTCAGCTCCTGCCTCCAGTCACACTTGAACAACTCTCTCCCTTGTCTCCTTTATGACCGCTGCGAGCGTCTTCTAACCGCACACCAATCCAGATCTTGCTTCAGGAAACTGATGAGGTGTTCCGGAACGCTCTCCCGAGGCAGCCCCTCTGACAATTCCACATGGGGTGCTGCATCGCCCTGGCCCTTCCAGCACAGCACGAACTCGACGTTGTTCACGTCCCGTAGGACCTGGGCGCAGGTACCAACCAGCTCGGCCGTCGCCGATGGTTCATCCGCAGGCATGACGTCTGCGCGGGAATCCGCATCGGGGCTGGTTCCCGTGATAACCTCAAAGGCCAGCCGGAAGGCGGACACGAAGCCCGGCCCTCGTTGGCTGACCACAATCCTGGAGTCGTCTCTCCAGGCGAGGAAAATGTAAGAGAGATCCGGGCGGCCCTGAAGGAACTGGCCAATTTTCCCAAACTGATCCTTCGTCGTCGGCTTCGTCCGTGACCTCCTCGCCCTCTTGCTGGTGTTGCTCACCGCGGGGCAGACTCCTTCGAGACCAGGCCGGTGTCCTGCCCGATGTCCTCTACGTGTCGGTTCATCTCCACGGGGACCTACACGACCGTTTCTTCGCGACGGCCCGTTGGCCACAGAATCTCTGGGCATCTGAAATCTCCTTGCGTTTTGGTTTAGGTCGGATTGAAGGAAGGGGGTCTTCCTGGCCGCTGTGGCCGGTCACGGCGGATACGTTTTCACCCACCACACTCGTGGGCGTTTCGGCGTAGTGCTACCGGCACTTGCCCGCTAGCACCCGGCTGATCATCGATCAGCTCGGGCGCTTCGCGGGCTTGCACCAGCTCGTGGGCAGCGGCCGGTCGTTGACCGCACGGCCGTCAAACGGCGCCACCGGACCGGCACGCCCTGCGGGTCAGGGCTGTTCGTCGTCTGTGTCGTCCTCCGGGTAATCATCCTCGTCGTAGTAGTACTCTTCCTCCTCATCGTCGTACTCGTCCTCAGGACAACCATCCTGCTCGTCGGCATGGCCGACGGCCTGCCCACGCTCCCCCCGAAGCCTGCGAATCCTGATCTGGCGGCACTCCTCGGCCCGCTGGCGAGTATGCTCGATCAGGTGGCCGTCTGCTGTTGCCGAAGCGAGTTCGTGGGCAAGCATCCAGTCCCCCACGAGGCACGCCAGCCAGAGTCGATAGTCCAGGTTTTCCCAGTTCTTGGCAAAAGCCACGACGAGTTTTTCGTACCACAAAGCCTTTGGCGTTAGGCGGTGTGCTTCGGGCTCCATGTTTTCCTCAGACGGGTCCCCGTCGTACTCAATTCCTTCCAGCAGCCCGGCGCACTCCAAATCAGAGATCGCAGGTTGGGCCATGGTGAGAAACTCCGGATGGAGACCGAGCAACCGGCCCTCGGGCGTCTGCGGTGCTGGTGAGACCAAGTAGTGGTCCATTGAGTCTGGGAAGATAATGTGGTCCGTCTTCGAGCCCGAGAGTCGCACGGAGATCATTTCTCCGGTCAGCTTGTGGATCAGGAAGCCGAATTCAAGTTCGCACTCCAATTGCAGTTCCCATTTGGAAGCGCCGGGAACCGTAACCGTCAGTGGCGGATCGCGATCCCACTGCTTGTAGAGTCTTTCCGATGGCGGAACTGCCTCCGGGAAGTGCTTTCTCAACATACGCATCGCCCAACGCTGACGACGTCGATAGCGGATCAACACGACGAATAGCCACGTTGTCCATGCCGAGGGCAATGTCGCCACCGGCGGAAGCCCTTCCACGGCCGCGAGGAGATTCTCGGGCGGCGTCAAGGCCTGTTCCATCAAGTTGAAGAGTCGGTCGACTTTCGCGTCTTTGACCATTCGATAAATCCTTTTTGTAGGTGTTAGAGAACGTCACCATTAGTCTGTCGGGAAGATGGCTATCTTGGTCAACGTGCGCCCCGTGGGCCTGTGGTTGACGACATTGCCCACGGGGCGGTCCCCGTGTTCTTCCATGTCGTCGTGGTGGAGCCGTCATCTGGTCACCTTCATCTTTCAGCGAGCTGTCCTCTGGACACCCAAGTGCGGCGCCAACGGGGACAACACGGCAAGGGGGCAGTTCATCCAACCATCTGCCTGTATCCCTTTCGCCGCAAGGGCACGCGCCGCCTCGTAGGCCTGCCCCGTCCACTCATGACAGTCCACGGGGCGGTCCCCGGATTCTTCCGTGTCGTCGCGGTGGTAGGGTCATCCAAGCACCTCCGTCTTCGAGCAAGCTCTCGTCCGATTAGCATGGATTGTTCATCGGCGACATGTCACACAACTGTCCCGCTGTGTACCCCGCAACGAAGAGCCGGGGACCTAAGGGGTCTTCGCCGTTCCACCAAGCCGTGTACGCATCGTTGTTCATCGCGAGATCCTCGAAGAAGGTAGCTGCATCGCGGCAGAAGACGACATTGCCATCGACGCGGTAGCGGCGGGACGGCCATCCCATGCGTTCCTGATCTGGCCATTCCTTCGAGAACCACTCGATCCCCAATGGAACATCCCCGCCGGGCAACAGGACGACCTCATTGGTGAGATGGACGACGAAACTCTCCAGCTCGTCATCGAGCTCATCGACAGTAGGGTGCCACCAATCACAAGTGAGGTCCCATGTCCTGCCGCCCCGCGCGTCCTCCTTGCCGAATTCCAGATAGAAGAAGGTGCCGGAGAGGAAGACCAAGTGCTTGCATGGTCCAGAGCCCCGCTGATCCGAACTCAAGACAAAGGGATTCAGATCGGGTGCCAGGTCCGCGCGAAGGACATCATCTTCGTAGCACTGATGTAGCGAGGTGATTCGGTCCAGGGCTAGACCGATCTCGCCAGCCCCTGCCGCACAATAGGGACAGGTCGTGAGGTGTAGCAGTTTGACTGTCATACCAAGTCTCCTTTACAAAAAACGGGTGCGCAGGCGTTGCGCAGGCATCGACTGCGCAGCCGTTGCGCACCGCCAGAACCAGATTGACGTGGAGGACACCATGCCCTCCACAACACACGTGACGCACGGGGACCTTCTGAGAAGCCCGGCGCCTAGATCGCTTGCGCAACTGCTGGTTGCGCTCACGGATGGCATGAACTGAGACGATCCCGCGTTCATGACAATGCCTCCTCCTGAAGTTTCCTCTGGAGTTTCTCCGCCGCGGCACGGGCCAGCTGGTCACACTCCACGTTGAGTGTGTGGCCAGCGTGCCCACGCACCCATTGGCTGGTCACCTTGTGGTTGGCCAGCAGGGCATCCAGCCTCTTCCAGAGGTCTGCGTTCTTGAGGGGCCGGCGGTGCCGTCCAGAGCCCGCACGCCACCCCTGGAGCTTCCAGCGGGCCAGCCGCTTGGTGATGCCCAGGGCGACGTATTCTGAGTCAGTGACCACCTTGACCAACGTGGGGCTGGCCAGGGCTTCCAGCCCCTTGATCACGGCGAGGAGCTCAGCACGGTTGTTGGTGGTCCGCCTCAGGCCTCCATGGCGAACCAGGGGGCGGATCAGGCTGGCGGCGTCCAGGATGTACGCCCAGCCGCCCACCCTGGTTGCTGCCAGGCAGCAACCGTCTGTGGCCAACGTCACCGGCTCGTCAGATGAAGAAGAAAAAGATAGCGACGGGGCGCCACGGGACGACACCCCATCGCTTCGGCGGCGGTGGCTAAACGCCGAAAAACGCACATGGCGGGCGGAGCCGCCCTCAATCGCTGTCAGGTCCCTGCTCCGAATGGCACTGCCGATGGGCTTTTGCGCAGAGCTTCGCTTGACGAAATGCGTCGTTTTTCGTAAAAACGCATCCGTTGGCTGATTGGCGTTGTTTCTTTCCGCCTTGGCCGATATTGTTTGGACCCTCCTTGGCTACAA
>JBDRTC010000393.1:0-3197 GCA_043824335.1 Planctomycetota bacterium
TTGTAGCAGGCACACGCCGTGTGCCGTCCGCCGATTACGGCACACGGCGTGTGCCTGCTACGTTGGAATTGAACAGGTTATTTCCGAGCGCGCCCTAAGAAACGAAGAGCGGTCAGCGGCCGCAGCCGGGGGTTCGGCCAATTTGGGCGATTGAAGGTCGGTTTGCCCGGACCCCAACACACGGTAAACTTCAAAGGGCCTCCCGACCGGTGCCCCCTGACCTCTGTCCTCTACCCCCCCTCGTTGCTGCCCGACATGTCTTTGCTTCGTCCCCACGTGCTGGCTGCCCGAGAACGGTTGGCCGAAGCCGAGGGGCACCTGAAGCGGCGGCACCAGGACGGTCATTCCGGCATCGGCCTGTGCGCGGCGATTTCCGACCTTCGAGACGAGGTCCTGCTCGACCTGTTCAGCGCGGCGGTGGCGCATTCGGGCCTGACGGAATCGGCGGCGTTGCGGGGGCGGATCGTCCTCGTCCCTCACGGGGGGTATGGGCGTCGGGACGTCGCCCCTTTTTCCGACGTGGATTTGATGGTCCTCTACGACCGGAGCGCCACCGACCAGGTATCGCGGTTGGCCGAGCGGTTCTTTCGCGACGTGTTCGACGCCGGGCTGGCCCTGGGGCATAGTGTGCGTACGCCCGAAGAGGCCTGGCGGCTTTCCTGCCAGGACGCCCAAATCTGCACCTCCCTGATCGAATCGCGGCTGCTGTTCGGCAGCGTGTCGCTGTTCTGCCGCTTCATCCGGCGGTTTCACGACGTGGTGGGCCGCCGCGGCCGGGCGCTGGTGGCCGACATCGAAAAAGCCCGCTTCGAGGAGCGGATCAAGTTCGGCGAAACCGTCTACCTGCTGGAGCCGAACGTCAAGAAATCGCGGGGCGGGCTCCGCGACCTCCAACTGATCCGCTGGATCGCCATGGTGCGATACGGCACGCCCGAGCCCGACGAATTGTGCGCCCGCGGCGTGATTGCGGAGGAGGATCTTGAGACGATTCGCCGCGCCGGCGAGTTCCTCTTGTGGCTGCGAAACGAAATGCACTTCCACGCGGGCCGCGCCGCCGACGTGCTGAATCGCGCCGAGCAGGTCCGCATCGCCGAACTCCTGGGCCACGGGACCCGCTCGGGCATGTTGGCGGTCGAGCACTTCATGCGCGACTACTTCCGCCACACGGCCGGAGTGAGCCACGTGGCGACGCGGTTGGCGGCCAAGGCCCGGTCGGCCGGTCCTCTGCGGCGCGTGGTGACCACGCTCTTCGGACATCGGGTCCAGGGTGGGTGTCGGGTCGGCCCCACTCAGATCCGCGCCACGCGGCAGGGACTGAAGCGGCTCCGCGGCAATCTGGACGTCGTCATGGAGCTGGTCGATCTGGCCAACCTCTACGACAAAGAGATCGACCCGGAAACGTGGGAGTTCGTCTATCGGGAGGCGGCGAGACTTTCCGGGCCGGTTTCGCCACGGGCGTGCCACCGCTTCCGGTCGCTCTTGCGTCATCCGGCCCGGCTGGGGGAGATGCTCCGCCGGCTGCACCAGCTTGGCGTGCTGGAGAGGTTTCTTCCGGAGTTTGCCGAGGCGCGGGGGCTGTTCGAGTTCAACGAGTACCACAAGTACACGGTCGACGAGCACTGCTTTCAGTCGGTCGACGAGGCCACCCAACTGCGGTTCGATCCCGGCCCGCTGGGGCGCGTCTATCGCTGCCTGGCCCGCAAGGACGTCTTGCACCTGGCCCTCTTGATTCACGACCTGGGCAAGGGCACTCCGGAGGACCACCGTGAAGTCGGGCTGCGGATCGCCCGCGAGACGGCCGAGCGGCTCAATCTGGATTCCCGGGAGACCGACGACCTCGCGCTTTTGGTCCACAAGCACCTGGTGATGAACCATCTGGCGCTTCGGCGCGACACCAGGGACGAGCAAGTGATCGTGCGCTTCGCCGTCGACGTCGGCTCACCCGAGCTTTTGGGCATGCTCTTTGTGGTCACGGCGGCCGATCTGGCGGCCGTCGGGCCCGACACCTGGAACAGTTGGAAGGCGGAGCTTGTTACGGAGCTTTACCAACGGGCGATGCGGCACCTGGCCGGTGACAGCCCGGCGGCCAACCCTGAAGAGTATCTTCGCATGCGCCGCGAATCCGTTCGGGCGCGGCTCGGAGAGAAGAGGGCCCAGCCCTGGTTCGTCCGCCAGGTGGACGAGCTTCCGGCCACCTATCTTTGCGGCACCGAGCCGGAGCAAATCGCCGCCGAGCTTGGCCTGCTTCACCGCCTGGCTGCCGACGAAGTCAGCGCGCGGGGATGTTACCAGCCGGAGACGGAGACCGTCCAGTTCACCGTCGCCACACGGGAGGAGATCGCCCCGGGCATATTTCACCGGCTCACCGGCGCCCTGACGAGCCTGGGGCTGGAGATCCTTTCGGCCGAGATCAACACGCTGGCCGACGGCCTGGTGCTCGATCGCTTCGAGGTCCACGACCCGGACTTCGCCGGCGAGCCGCCCGAGGCGCGTCTGGATGAGGCCGTCCGGGCGCTGGTCGCCTCGCTCCGTGCTCCGGCGGGCGAGGCGCCCTCGTTTCGCCGCAAGTGGCGCGTCGGCGGCGCTGGCCGGCCAACGCTTGAGTCGGCGAGAAACCGGGTTGAAGCAGACAACGGAACGTCGGCCGACTACACGATCCTCGACGTCTTCGCCGCCGACCGCCCCGGGCTCTTGTACGCCGTCGCCCGGACGCTGTTCGAATCGGGCCTCTCCGTGGGCCGGGCCAAGATCGGCACGTTCGTCGACCAGGTCGTCGACGTCTTCTACGTGACCGACGAAGCCGGCCGGAAGGTCGAAGACGAAGCCCGTCTGGAAGAGATCCGCCGCCGGCTCTTGGACGTGATCGAGGCGTCTGGCGAAAAGTGACGAACCTCTTTGGCTTCGTTCGGGTCCAACCATACGTTGACGAGCGGCTTGAACCCCTTCGTCCGGATTGGACGCTCGGCGCCGGGTTTGCAGCCCCCTTCAGACCCGTCAGCCTCTTGCCAGAGACGAGGGGGAGGGTCAAACTAGTGGTCTGTCAAGTTCGAAATGACGGGTCGGGTGCCACTGGCGTCTCGCCAGTGCTGCCGCAGAAGCACGGGCAAGATGCCCGTGGCACCCGTCAAAACAGCCCTGACAGACCAATATAAGGTTTTCCGGGCGGCAATGTCCCGGCCCGTCCGGTTCAAACTCGC
>JBDRTC010000394.1:0-4904 GCA_043824335.1 Planctomycetota bacterium
CTACCGGCTCTTGGAGGGAGGCGAACCAGCCCCGATCGTGGACTTCCCGGGGGAAGCGGGCGGTATCGACATCCCGGTCGCTGCACAGTTGACCTAGCCAATCGGCCGTGTGTCAAAGCCGTCGCATGGATCGCAAGGGCATCGGCACGTGCCCTTGTCAAAGATCTATCAGACAAGCGTTCGCCGATGCTTCGACGGCCCAATCTGTGAGTTGCACGAGGGGCACGCCGCTTTCGAGCATTGCTTCCGCACCCCGATGATCTTTCGGCTTGGAAAAGAAAAAGCCTTGTCCGTAATCGCATTTCATCGTTTCGAGCCTCGCACGTTGCATGTCGGTTTCCACGCCTTCGGCCACAACGACCATGTTCAGGTTGTGGGCCATATCGATGGTTGACCGCACGATGTGCCACTGACCGTTGGAATCACCCTCAGCCCCAATGAACGACCGATCAATTTTCAGAATGTCGAACGGGAAGCGATGGATGTAACTCAACGAGGCATAGCCCGTTCCGAAGTCGTCAATGGCCAGGCGGACTCCCATATCTTTCAAGTCCGAGAAGCGCGCGGCGAGGAGGTCCGCGTTTTCGATGAGAGTGTCCTCGGTCATCTCCAAGATCAGGTTCTGCGTGTCAATCCCGCACTCATGGGCAATTTGGGCAATCGTCTGCACCACATCGGGTTGCACGATCTGCTTGGGTGACATATTGATGCTCATTGTCAGGGCGGCCGTATTCGGGAATTCCTGTTGCCACTGGTGCAATCGGCTGCAGGCCTCGCTGAGCAACATCCAACCGATCGGTAAGATCAGCCCGGTGTCTTCCGCTGTTTTCAGGAAGTCCGAGGGAGGGATGATGCCGCGAGTGGGGTGCATCCACCGCACGAGTGCCTCGAAACCGGCGACCTCGCCCGTTTGAAGCGAAACGATGGGTTGGTAGAAGTTCAGGAACTCGCGCCGCTGGACAGCGCGCCTGAGATCATTTTCCAGGTCCAGGGCCTTCTTTGCGTGTGCGTGCATTTCCGCGTTGAAGAGTCTATAGCAGCCTTTTCCCTCCTGTTTAGCCCGGTACATCGCCATGTCCGCGTCACGGAGGATGGTCTCTGGTCGATCGTAGCCCGTTGAGCTGGCGGCGATGCCGATGCTGGCGGTTGTGAAGAACTGCCTGCCGTCCAGTTGGATCGGCTGTTCCAGGGCTTTCAGGATCCTCTCGGCACAACGGATTGCATCGGTGATATCCGTAATGTCGTCGAGAAGGACCACGAATTCGTCGCCCCCCAGACGAGCAATCGCATCGGTTCCGCGAACGCACTCTCGCAGTCTGTCGGCCGTCTCGATCAGCACCCGGTCGCCCATCTCATGGCCCAGACTGTCGTTGATGTTCTTGAACCGATCCAGATCGAGAAACAGCAGGGCGAACAAATGGCCGCTGCGTCGCCTGCACCGTTGGATTGCGTTATCCAGGTGAGCGGCGATTAGCGAGCGGTTCGGCAGGCTGGTCAGCGCGTCGTGCAACGCACCGTGACGTAGTTGTTCCTCCAGTCGCCCGCGATTGACGATTTCCGCCTGGAGTTGTTCGTTGAGCTGCACCAGTCGGTCGTGACCCTGTTTGATGTGAACGGCGGAACGCACCCGGGCGGCCAGGGTCTGTTTCTTAAACGGCTTGGTGACGTAGTCGTGGGCGCCGGCATCCAGACCGTCGACGACATACCTGTCTTCACTCTGCGCGGTGACCAGGATCACGGGGATCGACCTCAGCTCGGCATCTTCCTTCAGGTGGCGTAGGACCTCGATGCCGCTCATCCCGGGCATCATGATGTCCAGGAGAACGACGTCGGGGCGCTCGGCCGCCGCCATCTCCAGTGCAGACCGGCCGTTACTCGCCACAGACACCTCGTATCCCTGATCCTCCACGGCCCGGGCCATCAGCGTGGCCATGTCTGGCGTGTCGTCTACAACGAGCACCTTGGTCATGGCTCGTCTCCCTGCAAAGAATCGACTCGATCGTCTTCTTCAAGTCTTGACGCCCACCCGGCGACCGTTGCCACCAGCTTCTCCGGACGAATCGGCTTGGTCAGATAGTCGTCGCAGCCGGCGTCGAGACACTTCCGGCGGTCGCCCCGCATGGCGTGGGCGGTCAAGGCGATGATCGGGCCGGCGTATCCTTGCTCCCGCAAACGCCGGGTGGCTTCGTAGCCGTCGAGGGCCGGCATCTGCATGTCCATCAAGATAACGTCAAACGGCTCCTCGGGATCGGAATATCTTCTCCCCCGTCCCGGTTGGGTGGCCAGCGCCTTTTCCAACGCCTCCTGGCCGTCTTGGGCGATCGCCACCTCCGCACCGGCTTCTCTCAAGACGGCGGCGATCAATCGCTGGTTGTCCGGAATGTCCTCCGCCAAGAGGACACGGCACTCGAGCTTCCCCTCGTCCTTGGCCGCCCGTGCGTTCGGTTCTTCACTGCCCGGTACGGCCTCCATCGCATACTCCACGAACGGCACTCCCCGAAGGGGTCCGGTGGCAACGGTCACGGTGAACGTGCTTCCTTTACCGGGCTCGCTTGCCGCCGTCACGTCGCCTCCCAACTTCCGGGCGAGTTGCCGGCTGATCGCCAGGCCCAACCCGGTGCCGCCGTACTGGCGAGTGGCTGATCCGTCACCTTGCGAAAACGCCTCGAACACGTTGTCGATCTGTTCTTTTGGGATTCCGATGCCGGTGTCGATTACGTCGAACCGCAGCTTCGGCTCGTCGCCGCCGCCATCGGCCAGACTCACGACGATGCGGACTCCTCCGGTTTCCGTGAATTTGATGGCGTTGCCGACGACGTTGATCAGGATCTGCTGCAGGCGGGTGGGATCAGTGACGATGGTTTCCGGCAGGGGCCCTTCATATTCGTCGACGAGCGCCAGGCCCTTCGCATGGGCCCGCACGTGCAAGAGGGAGACAACCTCGGTGACAACCTGGCGGGGCCACCAACAAATCCTCTCGAACTCCATCTTGCCGGCCTCGATCTTCGAAAGGTCGAGAATGTCGTTGATCAATTCGAGCAGGTGCTGCCCATTCCGCTTGACGATTTCGGCGGCTTCCAGGGCTGCCGGCTCCTTGATCTCGTTCAGAAGTATGTCGGTGAACCCCAGGATCGCCGTCATCGGCGTGCGAATCTCGTGGCTCATGTTGGCCAGGAAAGAGCTCTTGGCATGATTGGCGGCCTCGGCGGCCTTGCGAGCCTCAACCAGATCGGTAACATCAATGACGTTCAAGATGACGCCATGATACCGGCCGTTCCGGAAAACGGGCTGCACACGCAGTGAGACGTCCATCCCAAGCAGCTCTCGGTGAACCACGTGCGTCTTGCGGTCGCGTCCGTTGCGGAACCTGTCAAGTACCCCTCTGATTCGGGCCGCCGCCTTGGCGTGCGGGAGCAGGTCCCACAGCGACTTATCCACGATGTCCCAGCGTTTGAGGCCGACTTTGTCCAGAAACCAGTCGTTGACGTCTGTTATCACGTCATCCGCGCCGGCCACTGCCACGCCTTCGTCCATGCCCTCGATCATTGACCGGAGCTTGGTGGTCTCTCGCATCGCCGTCTCTTGTGCCCTGACCAGCTTCTTTTCCACCCGCCTGCGCTTGGTGATGTCGCGCACCACGGCCTGGAGCACGCGGCGGCCGCTTAGCTCCATGGCGTTCAGCAGCACCTCGGCGGGAAATGTCTTTCCGGTGTCGAGCCGCTTGTGCACCCACTCGAAGCGGTTGCTCCCTTTTTTCATGGCGACGGCGATCCGCTGGTTGGCCAGCGTCAGGGAGTTCGTCCCGCAGGGCTGTTCCGGCGGGGAAAGGTCGGCCGGGTGCTTGGTGCAGAACTCCGCTTTGTCTTTGCACCCGAAGATTCGGATCGTGGCGTCGTTGCAGTCAAAGAACCCCCGATCATCCAGCAACATCACCGCATCGCTGGTCGAATTGTACAGCGTGCGGTATTTCGTCTCCGAGCGGCGCAGCTCCTTTTCAAGTCGCTTCCACTTCTCAATGTCGCGCACGGGCGCAACCTCGGGTTGGTTCAGGGAGTCTTGGGTCTGGTTGTTCAACCCAGCCTCTTCAGAGAGCGTCATGAGAACTGCTCCTAAGCTTGTTGCGACCAGGGCGGTTTGCCCCCGTTAGGCCAGAGGGGAGATGCGAGTTCGAGCCCGGTTTCGTCGAGCGGTTCTCCCATCTCTGGAAACGGCCCCGGCACCAACCGGCACAGGGCCTCGACGTCGCTTCGGAGGAAATCGGAAATGTCGTGCCCCCACGCCAGGGTCGCCTTGTCGGTGGCCACTGCCACGCCGTGCGCCCATCGGGGTGCGCTTGCTCCGGCTTCGCCGAGCGCTTGTAGGGCAGTCTCGCACGCGATAACCACGAGTGGTGAGCCCACCTGGTTCCAGTGCAGCTCGATCTCCGCGCGGTGCGCCGCCGTGTTGGGTTCGTCGAAAAGGTCTCTGGGAAACTGCCACAGCGCCTGGATTATCTGTGCTATGTCTTGATGGGCTTCCTGATATCCCGGCAACGTCTGCACCCGACGAAGACATCGGGCTGCGAACGCGACGAGTCCGCGACGCGACAATGTCCGAAAGTGCTCCTCACTGGGGAGTTTTTCCCCTGACATCGATGTCGCCTCCCACGTTCCAGCAAACTGGTTGACCGCTATGTTGCTCATAGCTTTCGTAGCCTTGCCAGGTTCTCGCATTCTTGGTCCCCAAGACGCCCGCGCGACAAGGCGCCACATGTTTCGGCCGGCGCGCCACATAGGGGGCCACCGAGAGCATGGGAATCGGCCGTAAGGGGCGGCCGGACAATAACTTCCCGGTTGTTGGCTCCCCTGGGGCCAGCAGTTGCACCAGTAGTTCCAAGTTCGATGAACAATCGACGAGGTCGAGAG
>JBDRTC010000395.1:0-8911 GCA_043824335.1 Planctomycetota bacterium
ACGCCGAAGGCGTTGAAACCGGTGGCCAACCTCCAGTCGCTGGCGGAGCAACTGGTCTTGCAGCGCTACTCCCCGGCGGCGGTGCTGGTCAACGACAAAGGCGACATTCTCCACATCAGCGGGCGGACGGGCAAATACCTGGAGCCGGCGGCCGGCAAGGCCAACTGGAACATCTTTGCCATGGCCCGCGAAGGGCTGCGCTACGAACTGACCGGCGCCTTGCAGAAAGCGCTCCGGCAAAAAGGCGCGGTCACTCGCAGGAACGTGAAGGTGGACACCAACGGCGGGGTGCAGGCGGTAGACCTCACCGTCCAGCCGCTCGAAGAGCCGGAGGGGCTGCGGGGGATGGTGATGATCGTCTTTGCGGACGTGGCCACGCCCCCCGAAACCAAGCCGACGGGCAAGCCCCAGCGCGAACCTGCCCGCAACGCTCAGGTGACGGAACTGGAGCGGGATCTCGAGCAAGCCCGCCAGGAGTTGCATACCACCCGCGAAGAGATGCAGACCTCCCAGGAAGAACTCAAATCCACCAACGAGGAATTGCAGTCCACCAACGAGGAACTCCAGTCCACCAACGAGGAACTGACCACCTCCAGGGAAGAGATGCAGTCCTTGAACGAGGAACTGCAGACGGTCAACAACGAGTTGCAGGCCAAGGTGGACGATCTGTCCCGGACGCACAACGACATGAGGAACCTGTTGGACAGCACGGACATCGCCACCTTGTTTCTGGACAACGCGCTGTGCGTGCGGCGGTTCACTAGCCAGACGCCCAAGATCACCCAACTGATCGCCGGCGACGTGGGCCGGCCGATCACCGATATCGCCTCCGACCTCTTCTACCCGGAACTGGCCGAGGAGGTGCAGCAAGTGCTGCGGACGCTCGTCCGTGCGGAGAGACAGGTCGCCGCCCGCGACGGGCGCTGGTTTACCGCGCGCATTCTGCCGTATCGCACCCTGGAGAACATGATTGACGGCGTGGTGATCACCTTTGTGGACATCACCGTTTCCAAGACGCTGGAGGCGCAACTGCGGCAAACCCAGGCCGATTTGGAAAAACGCATGGCAAAACAAGCCGGCAAGCCGGATGAGGCCGGACGGAGAGAGGTTGCAGGCGGAAGCAGAGCGCGGCCAAAGCGCAAAGGGCGCCGGAACCATTCCGGGGCCTGACAAAACAACGGAGGGCACGCCATGGAAAAGGACACGAAGACTAAAGCGCAGGCCGCCGAGCTGCACCGCCGGGCGGAACAGCGGCTGAGAGAGAAGCAGAGAAGTGAGAGGTCGGAGATCGGAGATCGGAGCACGGCGGAAGAAACGCAGCGGCTCGTCCACGAACTGGAAGTCCACCAGATTCAGTTGGAGATGCAGAACGAGGAGCTGCTTCAGGCGCGGGCCGAGGCGGAGGCAATCCTTGGCCAATACACCGACCTCTACGACTTTGCCCCGATCGGCTACTTCACCCTCGACCGCAACGGGACGATCCGCCAGGTGAACCTGACGGGGGCGCGCCTGCTCGGGGTGGATCGTTCCGGGCTGGTGAACGGGCGTTTCGGGCTGTTCGTTTCCGCTGATTCCCGCCCCGCCTTCAACGCCTTCCTGAAGAAAGTATTTGAGAGCCAGGCGAAAGAGACCTGCGAGCTGGCGCGTCCGAAAGAGGCGAATGACCCGTTGTGGGCACACATCGAGGCTGCCGCCACCCAGGACGGGCAGGCGTGCCGCGCCGCCGTGGTGGACATCACCAAGCGTAAGCGGGCGGAAGCCGAGGTCCAAGCGGCGCAGGAGAATCTGGCTGCGGAGCAACGGCGCGGGCAGCGTCGCTTGAAGAAGGTCATCCGGGAACTCGAGCATCGCAACCGTGACTTGCAGGATTTCGTGCACGCGGCCTCACACGATCTCCGCGCCCCGCTGGTAAACATTCGGGGGTTCGGCGACCTATTGGGGTCAGCCTGCCAACGGGCCCGAACTGCCGTTGCCAGCATCCAGGACGGAGAGTCCCTCAGAGCGAGGCTTCGATCACTGTTGGACGAGGAGATCCCGGAGTCGCTTGGCTACATCCGCACCAGCTCGAGCAAGATGGATTCGCTGCTTACGGGACTTCTGAACGTTTCGCGAATCGGCAGTGCTGCCCTGACGATCGAACCACTGGACTTGAACCACATGGTGGCCGAGATCGTCAAGTCGACGGAGTTCTCTGTCGAGCAGGCAGGCGCGACGGTACAAGTGGATGCCTTGCCCCCGTGCCACGGAGACGCAACCCAAGTCGGCCAGGTCTTCTCCAATCTGCTGGATAATGCACTGAAGTATCTTGATCCCACCAGATCCGGGACCATTCGAGTCTCGGGACACCAGAAACCGAACGAAGTGGTGTACTGCGTGGAAGACAACGGGATCGGGATCGATCCGGAACACCAGGACGTGATTTTTGGGCTCTTCCATCGCCTCAACCCGGATCGGGGTGCTGGACTGGGATTGGGCCTGACCATCGTACGACGATCTCTTGACGGGCAGGGCGGAAAGATCTGGTTGGAATCGACGCCCAACCAGGGCAGCAAGTTCTTTTTTTCGCTACCCTCTGCGCAGTTGTCCGAATCCGCCCTCTCCAGACTCCATCAACAATCGGAAACCGAGGTTCGACGATGAAAGAAGATGCCGTGATCCTGCTGGCCGAAGACGACGACGGGCACGCGACACTGACCCGAATGGCTCTGCGAGAGGTCGGCGTGAACAACGAGATCATTCGATTCAGGGACGGACAGGAAACGATGGATTTCCTCTTCGGCACCGGCCAGGGACATTCACGCGAGGCGGACGCCCACTATCTGCTCCTTCTGGATCTGCGTATGCCCAAGGTCGACGGCATTGCAGTCCTTCAACGGATCAGGCAAGACGAGCAACTGCGGCGGATGCCGGTCGTCGTACTGAGCACTACCGACAATCCGCACGAAATCAAAACGTGCAAGAGCCTGCACTGCAGTTGCTATATCGTCAAACCTGCCGGGTGCGAAGCATTCACCGCGGCCCTCGAGCAGGTAAAGCCGTTCCTTGAGCACCGCCAGGCACCGCGGACGACGGACCAAAGCCAGCAACGCTAGCTTTGGTGTCAGTGCAGGCGCGGATTCTCCCAAGATTGCCCTTGCACTGGACTCGCTCTCTCGATTATGCTGCTTCAGAATTCGGCGGAATCCAGAGATCGCACGCCGCTTGTCTCGGGGTCGATTTGTCACGGAGGAATGGCCATGCTGGTTCTGTCTCGCAAGCGGGATAGTTCGATCCATATTGGACCGGACATCCGAGTCACGATTCTCGGGATACGCGGGAATCAGGTCAAAGTGGGGGTGGAAGCGCCGGAGGCCATACCTGTATGGCGCGATGAGTTGCTTTCCAAAGGCCGGCCTGGCCCGGAATTGCCGGCCCGCGAGGAGGGGCGGTCTTCGGGCAAGAAGCGATTCGAAGTCCTGCTGGTCGAGGACGACGCGGGGCATGCCAAGCTGATTTGCGGGGCGTTCTCGGAGTGCCGCCTACCGAGCCCAATAGAGGTGGCCGTTGCCCAGACGGGCGAACGCGCCGCGGAATCGCTCGGCATGAATGGGGGCCAACGCCCGGCTGCCCCACCGTTTGACCTTATCCTCCTCGACTTGTATCTGCCGCGAATGACGGGCCTGGACCTTCTTTCGAGGATTCGCACCGACCCGATCGTGTGCTCGACTCCGGTAGTCATTTTCAGTTGCGCCGACGACGACGCTGTCGCGGCGAATTGCCTCGATGCGGGGGCCAACGCCTTTGTGAGCAAGTCCAGAGATCCCGGGGCATTTCGGACTTCCATTGCTCGGATTGCCGATTTCTGGGGCAACGAATCTCGCGTCCCCAGACAACCGGTTTGCCGCCCGAGATAGCGCGTTGATCTTGCCGACCCCATGGGGCGGCAATGGAGATTCGACCAGGTATGGGGAGTAGCAAGGCTAGCGCATGAGCGTGCACCGGGCTGGCGGCTCGGGTCTCAAGGACGAGGCGCTGCACCCTCCAATACGAGGTGCTTCCTGCACCGGCCGAGCGAGAGCCCGCCGCCTTGACGGGCTCTCGTCTTTTCGGACCAGTCCAGCGGGCAGGACCGCGTCACTCGGCTTCGGCAGAAACCCCGTGTGGCCAAAGTACTCCGACTAAGGTTCAGCCATACCCCATCGCCTATTCGTTTAGCCGAACAAGGGCCGGCCACAGCTTGAGGAGAATCGCTCGACCGGCACGGAATTGGAGGAGTATTTCGACGATGACCGAAGTCACCAGAAAACTGCGGATAGCGATGCTCGCGCCGATCAGTTGGCCGGTGCCGCCGCAAGGGTACGGCCCCTGGGAAAAGGTCGCATGGAGCCTGACCGAGGAGTTGGTCCACAAACGGCACGAGGTGACGCTCTTTGCGGCGGCCGGGTCGCGGACTTCTGCCCAGTTGGTGGAGACGGTACCTCATCCGCTGTCCGTTTGGCCGGAAAACGAACTCCGGACACCGCAACAGCTTGACCCGCAATCGGGGCTGTTGGTGGGGCCGCCGGACTTTCGGGCCCTGGAACAGCTACACATCGCCACATGCATGGAGGCGGTCCGCGGGGGAAGCTTCGACGTCGTGCACTCACACCTGCACGTGCATGCGCTGGTTTTTTCGCGGTTGATTCCTTGCCCCATGGTTTCTTCGCTCCACGGAGCGGCCTGGGTCAAGTCGCTCCATCCCGTGTTCGACCGCTACCGCGACCAGCCGTTCGTGTCGCTCTCCCAGGCCGAGCGGCAATTGAAACCAGATTTGAACTATGTGGCGACCGTCCACAACGGCATCCCGCTCGATGAGTTTCCGCTGTGTACGGAGAAGGAAGACTATCTGCTGTTTGCCGGGCGCCTTTCGCCGGAAAAGGGGCCGGACCGTGCGATCGAGATTGCCCGTCTGGCGGGCAGACCGTTGCGTCTGGCCGGGATCATCGAGCCGCAGCACCAGACGTTCTTCGACGAGAAGGTGAAGCCTCGCCTGGACGACGGGAACGTGACGTACCTGGGGTGCCTGCCGCAGAAAGAGCTTGCCCAGCAATACCAGCGGGCGGCCGCGGTGCTCTTCCCGATTTCCTGGTGTGAGCCATGCAGTTGGGTGGGTATCGAAGCACAGGCCAGCGGCACGCCGATCATCGGCACACGATTCGGCTATCTGCCGGAATTGATCCGAGAAGGCGAGACCGGCTTCCTGGTCGACACGGTGGAGGAGGCGGCTGCGGCGGTGGATCGGCTCGGGAAGCTCGACCCTCGGGCGTGTCGTGCCAACGTGCAAGCCCGATTCAGCGTCCAGGTGATGGCGGCAGGATACGAGCGGGCTTTCCGGAAAGTGATCGGCGAGGAGGATTGACCGTCCGTTTCCACCCACGACTATCCACGGGCAAAGCCGACAGGAGTCTGCCCCATGAACGATATCGTCACACGCTACGACAAGAATCCAATTCTCACAAAAGCAGACGTCCCCTATCCTGTCGAGACCGTGCACAACGCCGGAGCGGTGAAGCACGAGGGTCGCTACATTCTGTTGTTTCGCTCTCACCGGCGCAACGGCCGGTCGATCATCGGGTTTGCCGAGAGCGACGACGGCTGCGACTTCCGTGTCCGCCCCGAGCCGTTCATGGTGCCGGCCACCGAGGGCGTGTTTGCGGAGTACGAAGAGTACGGCGTCGAGGACTGCCGCATCTCACCGATCGAAGGCACCTACCTGGTGACCTACAGCGCCTATTCCCGTCATGGGGTGCGGATCGGGCTGGCGCGGACCTGCGATTTCGAGAGGATTGAGCGGATCGCCCTCATTTCCCAGACGGACATGCGAAACACCGTGATTTTTCCGGAGAAGATCGGGGGACGCTACGCCCGGCTCGATCGGCCGCATTCGCACATTGCCCCCTGGTCGATCTGGATCAGCTATTCGCCCGACCTGGTCCATTGGGGTGATTCGCGCCTTGTGACCAAGCCGGCCACCTATCATTGGGACGAACAGAAGATCGGCCCTGGGGCTCCGCCGATCAAGACCGGAGCGGGTTGGCTGAGTATCTATCATGGCGTGTTTCCCACCATGTCCGGCGGCATTTATCGGCTTGGGGTGGCGTTGCACGATCTTGCCGACCCAGCTAAAGTGCTCGCTGTAGCCGATGACTGGATCGTGCAGCCGACGGATCCCTGGGAAGTGACCGGCTACGTCTCCAATGTGGTTTTCACTTGTGGGGCGATCCCCGAAGACGATGGGACGGTGAAGATTTATTGGGGCGGTGCCGACCGTGTGATGTGCCTGGGCACTGCCAAGATTCAGGATCTTGTCGACCTGTGCCTGAGGAGCCCTCGCCCGCCCATGGGCCCCGGCTAAACCTGCATTTCCCAGATGACCGACTGGCCGGTTACGAAGACGTGAACGATGCCGAGCGGCTATCGGTCTCCGGCGATGGGAATTCAGAAATCGGGTCAGCAGGTGAGGAAATGGAGAAGAATCCCGCCGCGTTAGACACGGTGGGGGCGCGCAGCGTGCTATAATTGCGACACTGCGAGCCTAGATCGTCTTCAGGCTCAACAAGAGCTTTGCGTTACCGAGATATCGTCGCTGTAGCCCGTGGAATCGTTCCGATGTCGAAGTCTAACACCCATTCCAACAGCCGCCCTCCGCTGGAAATCCAGCGTCTGCCGATCCGGTTCGTCAGCGACGAGCGCCGCGTGATCACCCGACCGTTCTTTCCCGTCGACGAAACCAGGATTTGTCGCGTCGTCGAGCGAGTCAACCAGATGTCAGAACGGGAAGTCCAGCGCATCCTCGGCGAGGTTTCTAGAGACTTTGGAGGCCGCCATCGGGATATCGAATCGGTCTTTGAAGAGCAGTACGAAGCGGTGGTCGCCCACACCGGCAAACCCAGTAGCATCTCCCCAGAGCGCCGGCTGCTGATCGGTGCGTATTTCACCATGGAGTACTCGATCCAGTCGGCCGCGCTGTTCAACCCATCCATTGTGCCGCACCCGAATCAGTCAGGCATCCCGGACGGAGCCGTTCGGGTCTTGATGAGTTTCCGGGCGACCGGCGAAGGACACATCTCCTCGGTCGTTTTTCGCTCGGGGGTGATCGAGGCCGACCACACGATCTGCTTCGACCCGCCCAGCCAGTCCTTCCGCCGCGGGCGACTTTCGCCCGACAAGCTTTACGAAAAGTGGCTCTTCCAGCGAAAGCTGCGCGACATGGGCCTCGACGCGCGGGCCGTCGAGGTCGTCATGGAGCGGCTGCCCGATCACTTCACATTCGGCCAGCTTGAACACGCCGTTGCCGAGACACACGAAGCCGCCCCCCCGGTGTTCCAGGGGGAGGACATCATCGAAGGGATCCTCTGGCTTGCGCGATCCAATTACCTGCTGGAATTGCCTCGGGACGCCCACGCATCGGAAATCGTCATCTTCCCCCAAAGCGACAACGAAAGCGGAGGCATCGAAGACCTGCGGATGGTCCGCTTTGTCGACGACGATGGCTCGGTGACCTTTTTCGGCACCTACACGGCTTATAACGGCTATCGGATATTGCCTCAACTCATGGAAACGACCGACCTGGTCCACATCAACATCCACACGCTCAACGGCGCCAGGGCTCAGAACAAAGGCATGGCCCTGTTCCCCAGGCGAATTGGCGGGCACTACGTCATGTGCTCAAGGATCGACGGAGAAAACCTGTACATTATGTACTCCGATATGGTCCACTTCTGGGAAACGGCGGAGTTGCTGCAAACGCCGAAGCATCCCTGGGAGTTCATCCAAATCGGCAACTGCGGCTCCCCACTGGAAACCCCCGAAGGCTGGCTGCTCTTGACGCACGGCGTCGGGCCAATGCGGAGGTACTGCATTGGGGCGATGTTGCTCGATCTTGATGATCCACTAAAGGTGATCGGCTCCTTGAACGAGCCGCTGATTGCCCCCACCGCAGAGGAGCGCGACGGCTACGTCCCCAACGTTGTATACACGTGTGGCGCGATGATCCATGGCGAATACCTGTACATTCCCTATGCGATATCGGACAAGGCCACAACCATGGCGTGCGTGCCACTCGAACATTTGCTCGAGCGGCTCGTCAAGTAGGAGTGAACGCCTGGGTTCCTTATCCCTGCCCGCCGTCCGCCCTCTCGGCGGCGCGGCGGAACGCGGCCAACGAGCTTTCCAGCAGTTTCAACTCGGCCAGCGAGAGCAAGAATGCCAGCGTTGATTCGGCTCCCTGGTTTTCGTTGATCCGATCTTCGTGCAGGCCGTCGTAGCAACCTCCGGTGCTCGCGTCGTATAGTTCCAGTCCCAGGTCGTTACGGCCCAAGAACCACTCGAAGGCCAGCCGAGCTTCGTTCAGCCAGCGGGGATCCTCGGTAGTGCGATAGGCCTCGACGCAGGCGGACACCATGGCCAAGGCTTCGATCGGTTGCTGGTCGAAGTCGGCCCGCTGCCCGCCCCGCCGATAGAATCCGCTGCTGCCGATCGGCCGGAAATGCCCCCGCGGCGCCCGCTGCAACTCGGAGAGCCAACCGAGGGTCCGCAGACCGATCTCCGTGGCCTTGGCGTTGCTGGTCCAATAGCCGCTGAGGATCAGCGCGTGCGGCAGCCGGGCGTTATCGTAACTGAGGGTGTCCTCGAACCACGGCCAATCGTCGGTAGCGGTATCCTGATAGAGATCGATCAACCGGTTGGTGAGCGTTTCCCGTACCTCGTTTACCAGCCGGTCGCCGCTGAGCCGGCGGAGATACTCGTGGATACCGATAAGCGTACTGGCCCAAGCCCGCGGCGAGGTCAATTCGCTGCTACTGGTCAGGGCACTGTGGAAAGGTTCCATGGCCCAGGATTGCAGGCTGCGCTGCTTCGAACGGCCGATGCAGGCCCCCAAGGTGCAAACCGC
>JBDRTC010000396.1:0-13736 GCA_043824335.1 Planctomycetota bacterium
AGGCTCGTCAGTTGGTACTTCACTTCCAGCCCGGCCCCGGCGGCCGTCCACAGCGTCTCCCGATAAAGGCACGGGATGGAAAAGCGGAACAGGAACCGTTTGGGCAACAAGGAATCGGGCATGGGAGTGGATAGGGATGAGGGGGGAGGGTCGAGGGGGGAGGGATTAGAGAGGTCTCATCAAAACATTCAAATGGATAATGGTAACATTTCAGCCGTTTGAAGTCATACTACCAGACGCGCGCACAACCTCGGTCCCAAGCTCTGCTTGGGACCGCACTTCCGCCAACTTCTGTCCCGCCGCCTCGCCCAAGGGGGCAAAGCAGTGCTGCGAAGAGGGAGTGTTCCCAAGCGGAGCTTGGGAACAAGTTAAGACGCGCACAACCTCGGTCCCAAGCTCTGCTTGGGGCCGCGAGGCCCTCTATCGTATCCGATTTTGGACGACCAGCGGGAGTTGGCCGTCGGCGAGTTCGTCAGTTCTCGATCTTGAATCCCTTTACCTCGCCCTTATCCGTGGCCAGGACGGCCAACGGCCCCGCGGGCGTATCGAGCGTTGTCATGTGCATGGGCCGGCCGGTGACTTTGCCGAGCCGGACGAGCGAGCCCTTCTCGTCCAGTGCCGTCACGGTGCCGTCATCGGAGCCAACCACGACCCGCGGGAGCGCGTCCCCGGGCGGATCGACGCACCTGAGGGAAGCGGGCGGGCTGGGCAGGCGGGTCGACCAGACCTTTTGACATTTGTTAGAGAGGGCGACGACCAAGCCCTCGGAGAGGCCGACGACGATCTCCCGCTTGCCGTCGCCGTCGAGATCGGCCAGGTCCATGTCCCGCATTTGAGCGCGCGGGGCATTGCTGGCCCCCGGCCCGAACTGGGCGTTAAAGAGCGGGTGCCCTGATTCGGAGTAGACCGTCACGCGGTTCCAGGTGCCGTTGATGGCCGTCGCGATCTCCCTCAAACCGTCGCCATCGAGGTCTTCATGGAAGAGAGCGGTACGGTTTTGGGCGGTCCAGCCGCCAACGTACGAGTGCCCGGCGGGGACTCCACTGTACCCTCCGCCCGTGACGGCCATTGCCTTGCTGTTGACGATGGCGAGATGGTCGCCGCCGTTTGGCCACCGGGAAATGAGGAGATTGCGGCTTTCGTTTCCGGCGTCCACCAGCAGGAACATCCGGCCCGGCCCCCAGAAGACGGGCGTGCGTTTGACCAGGTTGCCGGTCTCGTCGAGAATTTCCAGGGTACACGCACTGCCGACAAAGCAGCGGCTCTTCCCTTCGTCGAAGGCGCCCGTGTAGAGCCCGTGGATGCCTTCATGGCCCGGGGCGCTCTTGAACCAATAGGTCTTGGCGGCTTCGTACACGGCGGGGTCCATCTCGGAGGTGAATGTCCAGCGGCGCTGGCCGCTGGGGTCGAAGGCGATGACCTTATCATCCACGCAGCCGGCCAGCAGCAGGTTGTGCTCGTCCCACCAGCGGAGCACGCGGATCGTCGCGTCGGTTTCGAGTTTTCGGATCTCCTTGCCGTCGTGCGTGAGAAGATGGATCGCGCTTGACTCAGCGACGGCGAGCTGCGCTGCCTCTGCCGATGGGATTCTGATCACGTCGGCCACCCGGCCTCCGACCTGGGCCGCAAACGCCACCGGCAGCTCCGGGACCGTCGGCTTCTCCCGCGCAGAGACAGCCGCCAGTTGCTCGGTGCGCCGCTTCCGTCCCTCGGCCAGCAGACGCTCGATGGAGGCGGCGAGTTCCGCGCCGGGCTCCGTAGCCGGTTCCGCGCCGGTGAGAACGTGGCGCCCCTCGGACAACTGGATCTTGAAGATTCCGGCCTCGGGTTGGGCTTTGGCCGGCTTGCCGTCCACCTGGAGCCCGTCGGCTGCCGCCAGGCTCAGTGCAAGCGTAGTTGGTTTTCCCGCGACGACGTTCACCACGCCGCTGGAGAAGTCCCAATCGAGGTCGACCGGCGCGTCGCTTGCGACGAGCACACTGTCGATTCCGGCGCTCGTCACCGCATGTGCGTAGAGGTGATCTGCGGCCAGAACTACCAGTTCTCCCTTCACCCGCCCATGCTCTCCGACGACGGCCAGGGCGGGCTCGGGCAAGGCGAGCGCCGCGGCGCCATCGGTCACCCGCACACAGGCAAGCGCGTCGGGCGACTCGGACGTGGTTTGTCCGATTAGGTAGAAGGCCAGACGGTGCTCATCCTTCTTCACTGGGCCGTTCCACGTCATGGACACGGGGCTGCGGCCCCGGACCTCTTGGACGTCGCAGGAGCGCAACTCGAAACGAGCCGCCGCCGGGTCGGCGCCCGGGATTCGGACCGCCTGTTCCTTCCCGTCCCAGGCGCCGCCGGTCACCTGCCAGGTGGTGGTCACCTTCATGTTCTCGGTGTCGGCACGAAAGGTGAGGTCGTCCACGACGAGCGCATAGCGCCCGGTCCGCTGGGCGAGCGTGCGCCGCCAGTTCGAGAAGGACGCATTGGGCACTTCGCCCACGGCCGTGGCCGTCGGGCCGACTACGTCGCTGTAGAGCAGGGCCGCGTTCATGGCGGCGGCCGGCTCGACCATTCCGTCGGCGCTGGTGAGCACCTGGTTGTGGTAACCTTCGAGGATCGTGCGGCCACGGAGCCGCAACTGCAAAATGTCGAAGGTGTGGTAGGGGTTACGCGAGGCCCCGTTGAAGCCGTCCAGGAGGATGTAGTCTCCGCCGGCGTCCGCGGCGCTGCGATAGCTGCCGATGTAGAAAGACTGCTCGAAGGGCAGCCCGCTTGCGCGCGAGTTCCAGGCAGGCATGGGCAAGGGGAGAATGTTCCATATTCCGACGAGGTCCTCCGGCAGCTTGGGCTCGACCGTTTCGTCTGGCCAGAACGATTGGCCCAGCCGGAAGAGGTTCGTGTCTACGCCCGAGCGCTCGCGATACGTAATCCAGCGGCCGTCGCCGGTCAGGTAGGCGGCCTTGTTCAGAAAGCCCATGGAGGCGGAGTTCAGCGCCGAGTCGGGAACTCGCCCGGAGATCAGCACCTCCTGGCCGCGAAGCAGTGTGTCGATCACGCCGTTTTCCAGCGGCTTCCGGTCGCCGGTGAGCACCATGTAGGTAAAGATGGGAGCGATGCCCGTGTTGTACCAGAAGAGGTTGTCGCTCTCTCCGGACACCCAGGCGTGCTCGTGCAGGCTGTGGAAGGCCAGCTCGCCGCCTCGGATGCACTGGGCCCAAACGGGGCTGGGGTAATCCTTGTTGAAATAGCGGCCGAGACAATAAAGCGAGATCGCCGACCACTGCCCGTGCCGGGAGCTGACGTAAGCCGGCGGCTGCGTGAGACCGTAAACGCCCTCGTTCTTTCGATGGTTAAGTTGCCGGGCGAAAGCGTTCGTGATCCTAAGCCGCTCCTCGTCGCTGAACACGGGACTTTCCTCGATGAGGTCCCAAAACAGGATCGCCATGTGGGCGTTGTAGTGGTAGAAGCCGGCCAGCGGGTCGTGCTTGTTCTCGATCCGCTCGCCGTCGATCTCCTCGATGTCGTTGATCGCCTGCTCGTCGGGGAAAGAGAGCCGAACCACCTCCCGGGCGCTGAACTCGTCGCCCGTCATGCAGTACATGGCCATCCGCTTGCTGATGCTCGTCCAGCCGAAGTAACCGACGGAGCCGTAACCTTTCGAGGCTTCCCAGGTCTCGAACTCCTTGATGTCGGTCGGTGGTTTGACGCCCTTCCCAAGTTTCGTCTCCATGGTCCAGCCGATCGACAGATCTCCTTTCGCATCTCCGTTCGCAGACGACGCCTTCGACAAGATGCCCGCCAGCGCGCGGGCGCCCTCGGCAACGCCGGCTGTATCGCTCCCCCCAACGACCACGACGCCGTGCCCATTGCCGAACGGGTTGTGGACCGACCGGACCACATATCCTTCGGGCCCCGGGTACTTGAGGTCCACGAGGCAGTAGTGCAAGTCATAGAGGGCGCTCATCGAGCGGTTGGTGGAGCGGTTCCCCAGCACGATGAGATTGCCCTGGATGGGTACGGCGGCCTCCGGAGAGTCGTCGGAGACGATCGGCGCCTTCACGCCGCTATGCGCCTCGATCGCCTGTTGGATCGCAACGGCCGTCTTCTCGTAGACCCCGGAAGCCGGCGCCACGATGGAAACGCTCGGCTTGCCGCCCGTGACCAGGGGAATTTCGAGGTGCAGGTCCTTGAGCTTGTCGTACTGCGGAGGGACCGGCGGCGGAGGCGGCGGGGGTGGCGGGGGAAAGCCGCCCATGAGCTTGACGCCGGTCACGAGCACTTTGGGAGTCGGGGCGGCGTGCGTGTACAAGTAGATCATGCCCTTGGTCGTGTCCGGCGGCGCCGTGCCCCGCACGGCGACCTCGGAGAACTCGCTGGTGGAGGTTGCCGTCAGGCCCGTCTGGACCAATTGGTTTGAAGGCAGGAAGCGGAACTGGAGAAGAGCGCCGCTTGTTGACGCTCCCTCGACGGCCCGAACCTTCGCCGTGACCTGATAGGTCTCGCCGCCTTTCAGGTCGAATGTCTGGGACACGCCGATCTCGGCCGTTGGGTCGCCGTCGGCGATGAAAAGCGCCTTTCCGCCGTCGGGGCCTTCGGCGAGCTTCAGTTCCTGGTCCTTGCCGGTGCCTCCGTATTTCGACCACCCCAGCGGCACCCCGGCGTTGTCGACGCCGGCGGTGAACGACGGGTTCTGAAGCTCCAGCTCAAACAGTTCCTGCGCTCTTCCCGGCGTGGCCGCCAGCAGCAGTGCGGCTGCCGCCAGCACGCCGTTCAGGTATTTGAAAGCCTTGCTCATGTCGACCTCCCGGAATGCTCGTTGTTCACAGACGTTGGACCAAGTCACTTGTCCGGCCCGGTCACGGCGATCCGGCCTGACGGCGGAACGTCGCCTCCAGTTCCTTCCACAACGCCTCCATCTGGGCGGCGCGCTTTGGATGCTCAGCCGATTGATCGGCCATTTCAGAGCGATCGGCGGCGAGGTCGTACAGCTCCCAAACATCGCCGTCATCACGTGCCGAGACCAGTTTCCAGTCCCCGGTCCTCAAGGCGTGATTGCCCCCGTGGCTGAAGAAGAGAAACTCCCGCCGGACCGACCCGTCCTGGACGAACGCCGCAGCGAGGCTCTTGCCCGACAGGGGCGGCGCGTCGGCCCCACCGGAAGCGTCGGCGGCCTTTGCCCCGGCCAATTCGAGCACGGTGGGCACGAAGTCGATGCAGTGCCCGACGTCGTGCCTCAACTCGCCGCGCGCCGCGATGCCATCGGGCCAGTGCACGACCAGCGGGGTGGAGATCCCCCCCTCGTGCACCCACGACTTGTGCCGGCGCATCGGTGTGTTCGCAGCGGTCGACCAGCCCGGTCCCAGGCAGAGATAGGACCCGGCCGAGCCGGGCGGCGCCGCGGGGTCGTGATTGTCGCCGCGGATGATCTGCTCGGCGCTGGCCCCGTTGTCGGAGAGAAAAAAGATCACCGTGTTCTCGTAGGCCCGCATCGCCTTGAGTTGATCGAGCACGCGGCCGATTTCCCGGTCGACGCGATCGACCATGGCGGCGTGAATGGCCATCTTCGTCGCTTGAAACGTCCGTTGTTCTTGGGACAACTCATTCCAGGGAATCGCCCTGGGTGCCTCGCCCGGTCCGATGGCGGCGAAGAGCTTGTCGGCCGCAAAATTCCAGCTCGGCACGGTATCCGGCTCCCGCGGCGAGAGGTCGCAAGCGACGATGCCCATCTCGCGCAGCCGCTGGAAGCGCTGCTGGCGCATCACGTCCCAACCGACGAGATAGCGCTGGAGGTACCGGTCAATATCTTCTTGGAGCGCATGCAGCGGAAAATGCGGCGCGGTGAAGGCCAGATAGAGAAAGAACGGCCGGTCGCCGTGCTGCTCGGCGTGCTCGCGAAGGAACTCGACCCCGTGATCGGCGATAGCCGTGGTGGCGTAGTAGCCCGAAGCTCGCTCAACCGGTGGCAGGACCACGTCGTCCAGCGACGTGCGCGTGGGCGAGAAGAAGCGGTCTTGATCGAGCACCATGTAGGACCGGTCGAAGCCGCCGTCGGCCACCGCCCGCGGCGCGCCCACCAGGTGCCATTTCCCGCTGTGGTAGCTTCGATAGCCCGCCGGCTTGATATAGTGCGGCAGAACCCGCGTCCACTTGGGCAAGCGACCCTTGGGCGGATCCATGCGAACCTGTTGGGCGTAATACCCGGTGAGGATGCAGGCCCGGGTCGGCCAGCAACGGGCGGTGTTATAGAACTGCGTGAAGCGAAGCCCGCCGGCCGCCAGACCATCGAGGTTCGGGGTCTCGATCTCGCCGCCGTAGCAGCCAAGATCCGAAAAGCCCATGTCGTCGGCGAGTATCAATAGGATATTTGGTGCATCGGAGGCTTCCGAGCACCTGCCGTAATTCGACGCGTCTACTGACAGAAAGGCCGCCGTTGTGATGAAAACTAGTGCCGCTATTCCGTGTGGCAGTCGACCCGATACGTGAGGGTGGGGCAGTTTACCCGGGGTATTGCGGCGTTCCATATCAGTATCTCCAAACCGGTTGCCGTCGGTGCGGACTCGATCCACGGTTACAGCGTCACCCATCCTAGCGTGGCCCGTTTCCCGTGTCTATCCGCGGGGCAACACGTGAAACGGAAAAACCCGCGAACTTCGGCGTCTCTTGACCCATCAGTTGCGGAAACCGGCTATTCTCCCCATTTCCATGCCGCCTCTCACTCTCGACCATTGCAGAGAGCCCCGTTTTCTGCAATGTTTGGGCAAAGAGAGGGAGTCGAAGATGTCCGGAGATTCGATCGACGAAACTGTTCGCAGGCAGTTCGAGACGGCTTGGGTTGGGGGGAATCCCAAGCCGATCGAGCAGTTGCTCCCTCCCGAGAACGACCCCAGGTACCTGGCTACGCTGGAAGAGCTGGTCCACATCGAGATCGAATTTGCCTGGAAGTCGTGGATGGAGGTCCGGGAGGGCGACGAGACACGGCCGCTGTCGCAGACGGCCGGGCCCCTGCCCCGGGTGGAGGATTATCTCGAACGATTCCCTCCGCTCGACCGGCCGGAAATCGTTGTCCGACTCATCCGCCAGGAACATCTCGTGCGGAGGCAGAACGGCGACGCGCCATCGAGCGAAGAATACCGTCGGCGGTTCCCCGACCTGGCGGCTGAAGGCGGAGCGCTGGAGTCGCTCTTGTGTGCGGAAGGTGACGAGGAAATCAAGCCCGCCGCACGTCCACACGCCCAGCCCGGCGCCGGGGCTGCCCAGAGGGACTTGCCGAGGCGGCTCGGCCATTACGAGCTTCTCGAAGAGATCGGCCGCGGCGGGATGGGCGTCGTCTATCGTGCCCGGCAGCTCACGGCCGACCGAATCGTCGCCCTGAAGGTGATCCGTCGCGACCGTCTGGAGTCGCTTCCCCGCGACTCGGAGAGCAGCGCGTTGGATCGCTTCCGGCACGAGGCCCAGGCTGCCGCCCGGCTGGAGCACGAGAACATCGTCACCGTCTACGAGGTGGGCGAAGTCGAGGGCGAGCCGTTCTTTTCCATGCAGTATGTGGCGGGCCGGAGTCTTATGGAGATTGTGCACGAGGGCCCCGTGCCCAACCGCCGCGCCGCCGCCTACCTGGAGCCGGTCGCCCGAGGCGTCCACCTGGCCCACCAGCAGGGCATTCTCCACCGGGACCTGAAGCCGCAGAACCTCCTCGTCGACTCGCAAACCGACCGGGCGATGGTGGCCGATTTCGGGCTGGCCAAGCTGGTCGAGAGCAGCGAAGAGTTGACGCACGCCGGCGAGATCATGGGCTCGCCGCCCTACATGTCGCCGGAGCAGGCGATCGACTCCTCGCAAGTCACGGCCCAGACGGACGTTTATGCCTTGGGGGCCACTCTCTACCACGTTCTCACCGGGCGGCCGCCGTTTCAAGCCGCCACCGGCCTGGAAACCGTGCGGCAGGTCGTCGAGCAGGAGCCGGTCCCCCCGCGCCATTTGAATCCCTCGATCGACCGCGACCTGGAGACGATCTGCCTCGAATGTCTTCAGAAGGAGCCGTCGCGGCGTTACCACTCGGCGGAAGCGTTGGCCGACGACCTCAGGCGGTATCTCGACGGAAGACCGATCCAGGCGCGGCCCCTCGGCGTTTTCGGGCGCTCGGTGCGATGGTGCCGGCGCAACCCGATCGTTGCCGCCCTGCTCACCTCCACCGTGACTTGTCTCCTCCTGGCCCTGGTGGCAACGCTGGTGGGATACGTACAGACCTCCGCGGCCTTAACGGAAGCCGAGGCGGCCAGGAAGTCGGCCGAGGCGGCCTTGGAGTCAGCCGAGGCCGGGTATCGCCACGCCCGGCAGGCCGTCGACGACTTCTTCACCCGGGTCAGCGAAGACACCCTGCTCAATCAGCCCGGCATGCAGCCGCTCCGCCGCGACCTGCTTCAACTGGCGCTGGACTACTACCAGCAATTCCTGGACGAAAGGCGGGAGGATCCCGGGATTGCCGACGAGCTGGCAACGGCCCACTTCCGCATCGGCCGGATCACCGAATTGATCGACTCGCCGGACAAGGCCCTCCCTTGGTACCGGCACGCCCTCGACGCCCAGCAGCGGCTCGTTGCCGAGCGTCCCGCCGACCCGGAGCGTCTTGAAGCGCTCTCGAACACCTGGAATGCCCTGGGCAGTGTGCTGCTCGAGCAGCGCCAGCTCGACGACGCCCGCGAAGCGCATCACGAGGCGGTCGCGATCCGCCGGCGCCTTGCCCAGGCGGCCCCGGAACGAGCGGAGTTCCAGCGGACCCTGGCCAACAGCCACATGAATCTCGGCGTCGTGGAGCGTGAGGCCGGCCGGCTGGAAGAATCTCGCGGCCATTTTGAGGAGGCCCAAGTGATTCGCCGTCGAGTCCTGGAGGTCAACCCGGGCTCCGAAGAGGTCCGCCGCGATCTGGGAATGGGGTGTTACAACCTGGGCAATCTCTGCCTTTCGCTCGACACTCGCGACCTGGAAGGAGCCCAAGCCAACTTCCAGCAGGCCGTTTCCCTCTTCCAGGGCTTGCTCGATGAGGATCCCAACGACCTGGCCAACCACTACCGCCTGGCCGTCTGCTGCCAGCTCCTGGCGGACCTGAAATGCCTGGCGCAGGAGGAAGAGACCGCGGAAGCTCTCTACCACCAGGCGCTCGAGCCGATGCGGACGCTGGCCCAGAGGAATCCCGACGTCCCCGATTACCAGGCAGGCCTCGCCCGCCTCCTGATGAACCTCGGCCAACTGCATAGCGACCGAGACCGCCGCGCTAGGGCGCTGGAGTCTTTCGGCCGGGCCGTGGAGATCCTCGAGCAGCTAGTCGCCCAGTACGAAGAAGTGTACGACTATCGCCGCGACCTGGCCGTCACGCTTCGGGCGATTGCCACGCTGGAGGTGGACGCCGACCAGAAGGAAGCGGCATGCGAGCATCTCCGAAGCGCCCAAGAGCATTTCCGCGGGCTCATCGACCGGTTCCCCGACGACCCCCAGTACGAAAGCGAGCTTCGCCAGACGACCGACGCTTTGGAAAACATGGGGCAAACGAACCCTTAGAGGAGGTTAGAGAAAAACGGCCTTTCCGGGTCGATTGTTGAAACACCTGGGGCAAGCCGCAGGAGCTTCAATCGTCAGGCCTAACCCGACAGTTTGCAGAAGTCCAAACCTAACAACGAGGAGGTCCGCCCATGTGTCAAGAAAATCACGGTCACGAACACGGTAACGAATCACCCTTGCGACACACCTGCTGCCCGAACAGCCGTGCCGCCGAGAGAGACGGCACGGGCATCACCCGGCGAGGCTTTCTGGGGGGAGCGGGAGGCGCCGCCTTGGGTGGGATGGCGCTGACGGGGCTCACTTGGTCGTCGCTCGCTGCGGCGGGGCCGGAAGTCGCCCCTCCGCCGCCGCGCCGACCGCTGGTGGTTAAGCCGCTCTTCCTGTATCGGACCTACCAGCGCGTCCCGCAGCGGAGCTGGCGCTCCTGGGGCGGTATCGAGACGCAGCAAAACGCGGATGAGGAGGCCGTCCGCATCAACGGGGAGCTCGAAAAGCTCCAGGCTGGGGCCGATTTCCCCGTCAAGTTCCTGGCCCTGGAATCGCTGAAGGACGAGAGAGGACTTGCCGACAACAAGGACGTCCAGGCAGCCGACGTGCTTCTGGTCTACGCGTGCGACGGCGATCTCAATCAGATCGCCAAGCTGAAGAAGGACACCATCTTCTTCGTCCGGCACAGGTCGGGTCCCGTCTATCTCTATTATGAGATCATCAGCCCTCGCTTCTTGAGGCAGCACACCGACCTCCTGGCCGTGGAGGGGATCGACGACGGCGACGTGGTCGTCGACAGCCAGGACGAGATCCTCTGGCGGTTGCGGGGGTTGTGCGGGCTTCACAACACGGTGGGGACCAAGATCCTGGCCGTGGGCGGTCCCGGCGGCTGGGCCCAGCCCTCCGACGTGATCACCAACCTGGTCAAGGAGAAATGGAAGCTCGATATCCAGACCGTCCCCTACGCCGATCTGGGCAAGCTGATCCAGGCGGCGCGCGAAGACGAGGCGGCGGTCGCGCTGGCGCGCCAGCGGGCCGAGGCCTACCTCAAACTGCCGGACACGACCCTGGAAACCAAGCGAGAGTTCGTCGATAACGCCTTCCTCCTGGACCAGGTTTTTCGGAAGTTGATGGCCGAGGCCGACTGTCGGGCGATCACGATCAACGGCTGCATGGGCACAATCATGCCCATGGCGGAAACGTCGGCCTGCCTGACACTCAGCACGCTCAACGACGACGGTTACATGGCGTACTGCGAGTCGGACTTTGTGGTGATCCCGTCGGGCATTCTGATGACGGCGATTTCCGGCAGGCCCATGTTCTTCAACGATCCGACGTATCCGCACGACGGGGTGATCACGTTGGCCCACTGCACGGGCCCACGAAAACTGGACGGCAAGACACTTGAGCCGGTCCGGATCTTGACCCATTTCGAGTCAGACTACGGCGCCGCCCCGAAGGTGGAAATGCACACCGGGCAAGTGTTGACCAACATCATCCCCGATTTCAAGGAGGAGCGATGGGTGGGCTTGATGGGCGAGGTCGTGGCCCATCCGTTCCTGCCCATCTGCCGTTGCCAGATCGACATGGGCTACAAGGTGCCCGACCAACTCCTCGCCGAACGGATGCCCGGCTTCCACTGGATGACCATCTACGGCGACTACCACCGCGAAATCGGCTACGCACTGAAGAAGATCCCCATCGAGTGGGACTTCCTGGGCTGATTCGTCGGCACGTTTTCGTGTGTCTCCAGAAGAGACGATTTGGTCCGGGCCTTTGCCAGTTAGCCCCGGGTGATTCACCCGGGGCTAACTGCAGGTCGACATCGCCTCCGTGATCCCGACACCGCATTCCGCTCGTGCCACGCCAGAATGCCTGCGAGCCAAGAGGCCCGGATGATCCTCTACTGCGTCCGACACGGCGAGAGCACCTACAATGCCGAGGGACGCGTGCAGGGCCAGTCCGACGTGCCGCTTTCCGAGCGAGGCCGGCGGCAGGGCGAAGCGGTCGCGGCCGCCATGGCCCATTTGCCGATCGACGCGATCTACTCAAGCCCCCTGCGGCGGGCGCTCGAGACGGCTCGGGCCGTCGCGGAACCGCTCGGCCTTGAAGTCCAGACCGATCCCCGGCTCATGGAGGTGAACGCCGGCATTTTCCAGGACAAGCTCCGAAGCGACCTCGAACGTCTCCACCCGGAGGAGTTCGCCCGATGGACCTCCGGCGACACCGACTTCGTCATCCCCGGCGGCGAGTCGCGCCGGGTGCTGGCCCGCCGCGGCTTGGAGGCGCTGGAGGCCATACGGCGGGCCGATCACGAGCACGTCGCCGTGGTCGCCCACGGCAGATTGCTCGTGGTCACGTTCCAGGCGCTCATGAAGTTTCCGGCCGACGTCGCGCTCCAGAACGGCTCGATCACCAGGATCTCCTTCGACGGCAACGCCCGGGCGGAACTTCTCTCCCTGAACGAGGTCGACCACCTGAGCAACGTCGGCCTGGGCGGCGAGGGGGATTTGTAGGGTGCGTGAAACGCGCCGGGGAATTGCCATGCAGCCCCGATTGGTGGGTCTCACGCACCTGATCGGTCAACGCGTCTCCGTTTCCAGGAGGTGCTGTTTGGCCGCTTCGAGCACCGTATCGCGTCCGGCCGCCAAGTCCCTTGCGTTTTGGCGCACGACGACGTCCGGTTCCAGCCCGCGGCGCTCGATGGGCCGGTCGAGGAACCCGCGATAGGCTTTCACCGGGAACGTGACCTGGTACAACCCGTTCTTGAGCGTGTAGGTTCGCTTGCGGGAGGAGGCTCCCGCGGTTGCTTCGCCAAACACGCGGGCCCGCTTTTCCGCGATGAACCAGGAAGCCCAGCCCTCCCCCGCGCTGATCGACCGGGCGTCGATCAACAGCGCCATCGGCCCTTTGAATCGCGGGCGTTCGGGTTCTTCCGGGTCATCCGGGGCGAAATTGCGATGCGACCGGCCGGCGTCGAAGCCGCCGCCGCTGTTGCCGCGGACGTCGACAACGAGTCCCCGCGTATTTTGCAGTTCACCCACGGCCCGATCCAGCTTTTCGATCAGGTCACCCTTGATTCGCCGCACGTAGATGTACCCGATGTTGCCGTCCAGCATGGTCCAGGAGACATTGGCCGAATCAGAAATCCCTGGAATTGGCACGGGCAGCCGGGGTAGATACCGAACGCCGAGGGTCGCGGGGAGTTGGAACGTCCGGCTTTCGCCGTCCGGGCCTTCTGTTCGCAGCTCGACCGTCGTCCCCTGCTCCATCTGCCGCACAAACCAACGTGCCGCCTGATAGCGAAGGTATCGTTGGCTCGAATAGCCGGCGTACTTGCGGGTCTGCCGCATACACTGCTCGATGGCCTCGCCGGCCCGCTGGCCGTTGATCGAGAGCACCGTCGTGCCGATGCCCACGCCTGCCGTCTCGGCCGGCCCACCTTTGTCGACATAGTATACGACCGGCTTTTCGCGATCGTCGATCAGGCACGCCAGCCCCGGATCCCAACGGGGTACCGGTGGCCAGGGCGGATTGAGCGTGCCCTTGCCCAGATAGGCGTGGCTGTCTTCGAGCCGAGCCACGAGCTCCAGGCAGACGAGACCGAACTGTTCGTCCGTCTCGACTTGTCTGGCCCGCGGCAGCAACTCGTCGCCCACCGCTGGCCAATCGATCGCCTTCAAATCGAAGCACGGGTACTCGCGTCCCAGGGTGTCGTAGAGGTCGACGAAGGCCTGTTCATAGCTGACCTGGCCGGCGTTCCATAAGGGATTGAAAGCCAGCGGAATCAGCATCACTCTGCACAACACTCCGGCAACCATCGGGAAGCGTTTCATCGATTTCCTCCATCGGCTTGGAAACGCGCATGCCCAGCCCGGCCCGGCCATCCCCCCACCAGAAGGTCCTCCGTCTGGATCCGGATCGGCCTGAGACCGCATTGAGACGATAGAAAGCCTTGTCAAATAAGGAGTTGAGCCTATCCAGTCCCAGCGTCGGAGGAAGCGACATTCCCGGGTCGACGTCGGCGCAAGAGCCGTAATCCCAAGATCCGAGGCTCTGCCAAGGAACGAATATAACGCGCTGATTGTGCGTCGGCGGAACTTTTCTCGGCTGGCGTGCGTCTCAATGAAGGCGCAACGTCGGAGAGAGGCAATATGCGTTTCACCGGCTCGCGGGCGGTCTTTCCCGTCGAGGCGGCGGTTCTGCTG
>JBDRTC010000397.1:0-3259 GCA_043824335.1 Planctomycetota bacterium
GCAGTGCGGACACTGCGACTGCCGGCCCTCCTCCGACTCGTCGGCCTCGAGCAAATGTCCCTCGGGACAAAGGAATTGGAACGCCATCGATCGCCTTTCGCCCGATCGCCCCGACCAGGGAAGCCTCACTCGTAATTGTTGCCGACAACGCCCGATTCGTCCAATTCCCCTCGCAAGAACGCCTTCGGATATCCCTCCGACAGAGGGGTTGGCGATGGCCGGGATCGTTCATTCGCGGCGGCAACGCACCCGAAACACGTTCTGGGCGTCGGGACGGCTTGTGGTCGGATCAAAATGGGGGTAAATTACGTGTTTCGTCTGCCGTCGCCAGGGGCGGGGTAACGGTCCCCATGAGTTGGAGACGTGTTAGCCGCCCGTTGAACGCCGCAAACCACAGCGAAGATCAGACCCGCGAGTTGATAACCATGAAGACGTACATGGCCCGGCCGCAAGACGTGGAGCCGAAATGGTGGCTCGTCGACGCCACCGACAAGGTCGTCGGGCGTTTGGCCGGCGAGATTGCGGTCATCCTGATGGGCAAGCATCGCCCCACGTATACGCCCCACGTCGACACGGGGGATTTCGTCATCGTGCTCAACGCCGAGAAGGTGGTGTTCACCGGCAAGAAGTGGGACCGGAAGAAATACACCTGGTACACCGGCTACCCCGGCCTGAAGAGCGAAACGGCCCGGGAGCGGATGGCCCGCAAGCCGGAAAAGATCCTCAGTGAGGCGGTCCGCCGGATGCTCCCCAAGAACAAGCTGGCCACCAAAATGCTCTCGAAGCTGAAAATCTACACCGGCGACCAACACCCGCACCAGGCACAACAGCCCGAGCCGATCGAGCTCGGCGCCAAGCAGAACAAGACGTAAAAGGGAATCCATGGCAGACGCGGTAATCATTCCAGGCAAGGGCACGAACGACATGTTGGGCACGGGCCGGCGCAAGTCGTCGGTCGCCCGGGTGCGGGTGCGTCCCGGCGAGGGCCGAATCGCGATCAACAAGCGGTCCCTGGAAGACTACTTCCCCCGAGAGCAGCAGCGGAATGCCGTTCTCGCCCCCCTGGAAAAGACGGGAAAGCGCGGCGACGTCGACGTGATCATCCGCGTCCACGGCGGCGGCATCACCGGCCAGGCCGACGCCTGCAAGCTCGGGATCGCCCGGGCGCTGATGAGCTACGATTCCCAGTTGGAGGAAGCCCTCCGCGATTCCGGCCTCCTCACCCGCGACAGCCGGATGAAAGAACGCAAGAAGTACGGCCTGCGCGGCGCGCGCCGCGGCACCCAGTTCTCCAAGCGTTGATCTTGGTGGGCTGCCGGCTTCGATAGCGTCGGGGTCGAGTTCCTGTTTAGCGGCCGACGGAACGTCGGCCCACGCGATCGCCGACGTTCCGTCGGCGGCTAAACGCGGAAGCCAGATCTGAACAACTCAACTCGTCGGCTGCCGGGCTTCGTACGCCAGGCTCTGGATGAATCGCTTGGCGGCGATGTAGTCCATCTGCGGAACCCGGGTGATGCGATTCTTCAGCACGGCCAGCATGGCCTTGGTGGTGCGATCGATCTTGAGATAGGTGGTCGTGCTCAGCTCATCGGCACTCGCCCGCTCGGCGAACAGGGCCTCCAGTTGCGCCCGATGATCGGCGTAACGGTCGTCGCGCAGCAAGATCGGCCAGGCGATCTCGCCCGTGATCGAGTCCAGCTCGCTGGGGCTCAACGGGGCCGGCTTGCCGGCTGCCGCGAGGCGTTTCATTTGCTCCGGCGTGGGCCGCGGCCCGCGAAGCTCGGCCCGGTACTCCCGGTTCATCAGCCGCATCTTGAAGTAGGTTTCCGTGGCCCTGATCTGGTTCTCCAACTCATAACGCCGGGCCTCGGCTCGGTTGATCCTGGCTTGGGAGGAACGCAGGTTGAACTCTGCCCGGGCCCGGGCCCACGCCGCCGCACCCCGCGCATAGCTCTCGGCCGGGGTGGACGCGTGGTAATAGCCGTAGGGGGGCCAGTAAACTTGCGCAAGATAGGTCGACTCGTGCGGGGCTTGAGCGCTTTCCGGCGGACCGACGGCCTGCGTCGGCTCGGCTCCCAAGGCCAGGCAGACTGCCAAGGCCGCTACCAGGCTGGTCAGCAAAGTTTTCATGATCGATACCCTCCGGTCGGATTCGGCAAGGTCACCAATCTCGCGCCGAGCGCGGCGTGCCTCCAAACGCTCCTGTGAAAACGGGCGACTCAGGGTTATTCGCCCGCGACCGCGACATCTTTTGTTCGCGATCCGGCGTCTCTTGGTTCGACGGAAATGCGACGAACGCTCCAAAAACCACCCGCGGGGGGGTCATCGCGCCGCGGCGGGCCCCTCTTTGGCATGCCTGCCGAGCCATTCGGCGGCCGCCTGGGCAATCCCCTCGTGCCCGCCCTCGAAGATCGTCACCCGGGCTTGTCCCGCCGTGCGACGCAAATGAATCGCCCGACCGAACGTGGGGTCCTCCTCCTTGTCGCCCGGCCGCGGATTGTCGAGCCGCCCGTCGGGCCGGCTGAGCTGGGCGATTTCCTCTTCCGTGACGCCGGGTAGTCCCTGCGCGGCGGCCACCAGGTTGAACGCCTCCAAAGAGTGCCGGATGGGGACGGAGCCTTTGTGCCCGTCGTGAACGCCGGCGGCCAAGTCCAACGGCAGATCGACCGCCTGGTGCATCCACGTCTTGGGCGAGCGGACACGGTACTCTTCGTCGACCGACGCACTCTCACCCGGGGCGCCGCCGCAACTGTTGCGGACCATCTCGCCGTATCGCGTCTCGGCGTGCCGGGCGTGCCAGGCGGCCAGGTCGCTGATCCCCACCCAGGCGCTGGCGGCGGTCCAACGGTCCGGATACCGCCCGGCCATGAGCATCGTCATGTGGCCCCCGCCCGAGGCCCCGGTCAGATAGATCCGCCGCTTGTCGACCGGGTATCGCTCGAGCACCCAATCGACCGCGTCGAGGATATCCCGTTGGGCCTTTTCGGACCCACACGCCTCCGGCGCGTTGTTCGGCCCGCGAAAGTGAGGCCACAGGTAAATCCACCCCCGCTGCTCCGCCTCGGCTTCCATCTTCAGATCCCGCTGCTCGACGTTCCCGCTCCAGGTGTGAAGCGCCACCAAAAGCGGCGCCGCCGGCCCCTCCCGATCGAACCCCTCCGGCAAGATCACATAGCACGGCTGTTCGGTGGCGTCGATGGAGCTGGGAACGAAAACCTTCTCGCGCCGGCCGGTAGCTGACGAGTCGCCGGCAAACACG
>JBDRTC010000398.1:0-3072 GCA_043824335.1 Planctomycetota bacterium
TTCGGCAGTACAACTGCCGAACCAACCCGGCTCTGTATCCCGGATACCCTCTGTTAGAGTTCGAGCGCGACAGGCGCTACCCCGCTTTGTGCGCGGTCCGCAGCTTTGCAGTCGTTTGACTTCCCACCCACAATCCGTGGACGTTTCGGCCGACGTGCCGTGTCCACACAAGCCATGCCTGCCCTCAAAAGACACGAGAGGAGATTTCCCCTGAGATCGAATAGGCTGCAAATTGGTGTCGTCGCCGTCGCGATGCTGGTGATCCTGCGGCTGACCATAGGATGGCACTTCCTTTACGAGGGAGTGTGGAAAATCGCGAACCCCGACAAGTTCTCGGCCACGGCGCTGATGGGCACGGCCAAGGGCCCGGCGGCGCCGTTGTTTCTGGCGATGATCCCCGATCTCGACGGCCGCCAGCGCTTGGACCTGAAAGAGTTTAAGGACGCCAAGGGCAACACGCTCGTCACCAGCGGGGCCTACGCCAACGCCTGGGCCGATCTGAAACAGAAGGTCGTCGATACCTACCAAGTGAGCCAGGAGCAGGCGGCCGAGGCGGAAAGGCTCTTGGCCCTCTACAAGGAATCGCTGGACTTGTACCTGACCGAAAACCGCGAGGACATCGAGGCCTACTTCGGCAGCCTCCAGCGCTTCGAGGCCCGCAAGGCGGCCGGCACCAACGGCTCGGCGCACGAAAAGAAGCGGATCTGGGACGCCGAGCAGAAGCTCCGCGCGGAAGCGAAGGGCTGGTTGTCCGAGCTCGACGGCATGGGGGAGGAGTACCGGTTGGCCTTGTGCGATCTCTTGGACGAGGACCAAAAGGCCCTGGGGCCGGTTCGCGCCCCGCTCAGCGAGGCGGAGGCGCTGCCGATCCCGCTCCCCTTCGTGAAAACGAAGACCGAATTCTTCGACGCCGCGATCACCTACGGCCTGACGGCGATCGGGGCGTGCCTGATCCTCGGCTTCTGCACCCGGCTGGCGGCACTGGGGGGCATGGCGTTTTTGATTTCCGTGCTCCTGGTGCAGCCCCCCTGGCCCACGATCTATCCCCCCGCCCCGGCAGTCGTGGGGCACGCGCTGGTGGTCGACAAGAACTTCATCGAGATGATCGCCCTGGCCGTGCTGGCCGCCACGGCCGTCGGGCGCTGGGGCGGCTTGGACTACTTCGTCTACCATTGGCTCGGCCGTCCAATTCTGTCGCGCTGCTGGCCCGAAGGCCCGGAAGACGCCAAGGAAGTTTCCTAGAAAGCGAGATGGCATGACTCTGACTCCCAAAGAGAGAAAGACCTTGCGGCATAGTGCGTCGGAAGCTGCCGGCCGGCCGGCCCCGAGCGACCTGACGCGGCGGGGTTTTTTGAAAGGCGGAATCGCCGCGGGCGTCGTCTCCGGCGGCGGCTTGGGCGCGTTCTACTTCGGCTACGAAACGTCGCTGGCCAATCCGCTGCGCGTGATGGTCGTCGGCACCGGCGACGAGGGCAACGTGCTCATCGGCGCGATCAACCCCGACTACATCGACGTTAAGGCAATCGCCGACATCCGCCCCTACAGCATCCACCGGGCCTTCCACGGCGACCATTACAGCGAGGCCGCGCTCAAGGCCCGCCCCGGGCTGATGGCCAAGTACGGATGGAAATCGGAGGACGAAGCCCGCAAGCACGTCAAGGTCTACGAAGGGGGCGTCGAGGCGCCGGGCGAGAAGGCCGGCTACTACGAGCGGTTGATGGCTAGCGCCAAGCAGGACGGCATCGAGGCCGTGATCATCGCCTTGCCCCTGCACGACCACGCGCCGGCGGCCATCGCGGCCATGCAGGCCGGCTTGCACGTGCTCACCGAGAAGCTGATGGGCCAGACGGTCGCCCGGTGCAAGGACATGGCCCGGGTCGCCGAGCAGACCCGGCGCCACCTGGCCACCGGGCACCAGCGGCACTACAACATCCTCTATGCCGACGCCGTCGACACGATCCGCCGCGGCATCCTGGGCGATCTGCACTACATCCGGGCGCAATGGCACCGGAGCAACATGCCCGGCCGGGATAGCTGGCAGCAGCCGCTCCCCAAGGAGGTGAAGCCCAGCGACGCGCAGGCCGAAGCGCTTCTCAAGAAGCTCAAGAGTTGGCAGGGCCAACTGAAGAAGGCGCGGGGCCGGGAGATCGACGTCTGGCGAAAGCGCGTCGCCCAGGTCGAGGCCCAGCTCGCCGACAAGCTCATCAAGGACACGGCCGACGACTACGGCTACCAGGCGAAGCAGTACAAAAACGCGGCCGGCGAGGTGATCTACGATCGCCCCGCGGGCGAGGAGCTGATCCGCTGGCGTCTTTGGGACCGGACCGGCGGCGGCCTGATGGCCGAGTTGGGAAGCCACCAGCTCGACGCGGCCAGCATCTTCATCTCCGCGGTGCACGGCGGCAAGAAGCAGCACCCCTTGAACGTCGCCGCGATCTCCAACCGGCCCGTGTTCGAGCAAGACCGCGACGTCGACGACCACGTCTGCTGCATCTTCGAGTTCCCCGCCCCGGGCTACGATCCCAAGGACCCGCAGGCCGCCCGCAAGAAGATCGGCGTGCAGTACGCCTCGATCAATGGCAACGGCTTTGGCGGGTACGGAGAGATCGTGTTCGGAACCAAGGGCACGCTGATCCTCGAGCGTGAGCAGGAGGCCAAGCTTTACCGGGGGCCCTCGGCCAGCAAGGTCACGGCCGGGAAGGGCGCCGGCGGCGCCACGATGGACACCACCGACACCGCGCCGGCCCAGGCCGCCGAGGCCAGAGGGTCCGTGGCCGTAAGCCGCGGCTATACCGAGGAGCTGGAGCACTGGGCCTGGTGCATCCGCCGCAACCCGAACGTGGCGGACCCCGAGATCCGCCCCAAGTGCCACCCCGAGGTGGCGATGGCCGACGCCGTGATCGCGCTAACGACCAACATCGCCGCCCGCGAAGGGCGACGCATCGACTTCCAAGACGAATGGTTCGATCCCAAAAGCGACGAGACGCCCGACGGCGCCAAGCCGACCGTGCCGGCGTGAACGGAGAAGCCCGTTGAGAAGGGGTGCCACTGCTGGCTTGCCCAGCAGTGCTG
>JBDRTC010000399.1:0-19584 GCA_043824335.1 Planctomycetota bacterium
GTCTCGACCGCCGCATCGACAACCCAGGCGAAGTTGCTCGGCAAGTCGAGGCTTGGGAAGCCGATCGGAACGAAAGACAGTGTCGCATTCACTGGACGTTCACAATTGCCATGGCCCGCGTCAAACTCAAGGAACTTTACCCGTCAATCGAAGATTGACGGAGCACTAGCAGCCCGCCTCGTAGACCGCCATCCGCAATTCCGGTATCCTGAACCGGATGGAATCGGAACTGATCGCACACCTCCGCAAGCGGCTTCCGGCCCATCCGCTGCTCCGGTTGGGGATCGGGGACGATGCGGCCGTGCTCCGGATGGCCGAGGTCGACGACTGCGTGCTGACGGTCGATCTCCTGACCGACCACGTCGATTTCGAGCTCACCAAGGTCGATCCGCGTCGCGTGGGCCGCAAGGCGTTGGCCGTCAACCTAAGCGACCTGGCCGCGATGGCGAGCGAGCCGTTGGCGGCCGTGGTGGCGCTGGCCTTGCCGCGGCAGGGCGGCATGGAGCTGGCCGTCGCGCTTTACGAAGGTCTCCTGCCTTTGGCAGAGCAGTACAACGTGGCGATTGCCGGGGGCGACACCAATAGCTGGGACGGCCCGCTCGTCCTCAGCGTAACGCTCGTCGGCAAGGCCACGGCTCGGGGGCCGCTCACGCGCGCCGGCGCGATGCCCGGCGACCGGATCGTCGTCACCGGCTCGTTCGGCGGCAGCATTCTTGGCCGGCACTTCGACTTCCCGCCCCGCGTAACCGAAGCCCTGCTTTTGGCCGAGCGTTATCCGCTCCACGCGGGCATCGACGTGAGCGACGGGCTGTCGATCGACCTGGCGCATCTGGCCCGGGAAAGCGGATGTGGCGCCCTGCTCCAGACCGAAGCCGTGCCCGTGGCCAAAGACGCGCGTCGGCTGGCCGAGAAGCTCGCCGACGGTTCCACGCCCTTGGAGCACGCGCTTGGCGACGGCGAGGATTTCGAACTGATTCTGGCCGTGCCGCCGGCGGCGGCCGAACGGATGCTGGCCGAACAGCCGCTCGAAGTGCCGCTTGCGTCAATCGGTCGCTTCATCCCGGAGCCGGGCCTTTGGCGCGAGGACGCCCGAGGCGAACGAGTCCCGCTCGTGCCGCGCGGCTACCAACACGAGTTCGACTAATGGTTCGATTCACCTACGAGGCTCAAGACGAAGCGGCCACCGCCGCGTTGGGGGCCGCCCTGGCCGAAGCGCTCCCCGACGGAAGCGTGGTCGCCCTGTGCGGCACCCTGGGAGCGGGCAAGACACGACTCGTCCAGGCCGTGGCCGAAGCCAGCGGGGTCGACCGCCGCGACGTGGTCAGCCCCACGTTCGTCCTCGTCCACGAGTACCAGGGGCGGCGGCCCATCTATCATCTCGACGCCTATCGGCTCCGCGACGAGGACGAGTTCCTCGACCTCGGCCCCGAGGAATATTTCGAGTCCGACGGCCTCACGCTCATCGAATGGGCCGACCGCGTCCCCGGCTGTCTCCCCCCCGAGCGAATCGAGATCCACGTCGAAGTCACCGGCCCCGAATCACGGCGATTCCAGATCGCCGCGTTCGGCGCCCGGTACAGGGCGGTCGTCGAGCGGCTGGAATCCATGCTGTGAGTTGCCTCTCCGCGAAATTGGAAAGAATTCCTCAAATCTCCGGATTCTCCCTGCCGAATGGTTGACTAATCGAGAGATGTCGATATATTGACTATATTGGAGCTTGATATGGAGAATCGCTTGGAACTGACACCCCTGGAGCCGCTCGGTGAGGCGGCGGAATGCCTCAAGGTACTGGGCCACCCGGCCCGGCTGCGGATGGTCGAGATCTTGATGCAGGGCCGGTTCCCCGTCCGCGAGATCGCAGAACTGTGCGAGTTGCCCCCCCACCAAACGTGTGAGCATTTGCGGATGTTGAAGGGCCACGGGCTTCTGGGCAGCCACCGCCGCGGCCGGGAGGTGTTTTATGAGATCGCCGACCCCCGGCTGCCGCAACTGATCCAGTGCATCCGAACGGCTTGCGAGCAATAGCGACGGCCGCGGCGCTTGGGGAGGGTCTGTTCAGAACACGGAGGGTGGCTGGGGCAGCCGCCAGCCACCCCAATCGAGTTTTCAGACAAAGCCTAGAACAAGGATCGGAGTTGAGCGATGTCGGAGCGAACGAGAATCGTGATCGTGGGCGGGGTTGCCGGGGGTGCGTCGGCGGCCGCCCGGGCCAGGCGGCTTTCAGAAGACGCCGAAATCGTCCTCTTCGAGCGGGGAGAGCACATCTCCTTTGCCAACTGCGGACTCCCCTATCACATCGGCGGGACCATCGCCGAGCGAAAACGTCTCCTCGTTCAAACGCCCGAGGGCATGGAGCGCCGTTTCCGCATCGACGTGCGAACCCGCTCCGAGGTCGTTGCCATCGACCGGGAGGCCCGCCAGGTGAGGGTTCGCAATTTGGAGACGGGCCACGACACTTCGCAGCCTTACGACGTGCTCATTCTCAGCCCCGGGGCGGAGCCCGTGCGCCCGCCGATCCCCGGGGCCGACTCCCCCGGAGTTTTCACCCTCCGCAACCTTCGCGACATGGACGCCATCAACGAGGCGGTCGGCAGTGCCGAGCCCGCCCATGCCGTGGTGGTGGGCGGCGGATACATCGGGCTGGAGATGGCCGAGGCCCTGCGCCAGCGAGGCCTTGGCGTGTCGCTCGTCGAGCTCGAAAGGCAAGTGTTCGTGGCCGCCGACCCGGAAATGGTCGCCCCGGTCCACCAGCAGCTTGAGTTGCACGGGGTCGACCTCCGGCTGGCCACGTCGGTCACGGGCATCCGGCGGGAGGGAGATCGCCTGGAGGTGATTCTCAGCACGGGCGAGTCGATCGCGACCGGTCTGGTGATCCTGGCCGTGGGCGTCAGGCCGGAGGCAAAGCTCGCCCGGGAGGCGGGACTTGAGATCGGTCCAACCGGCGGGATCGTCGTCGACTCCCACATGCAGACGAGCGACCCGCACATCTACGCCGTGGGCGACGCCGTGGAGATGACGCACTTGGTCGGCGGCCACAAGGCCCTGATCCCGCTGGCCGGACCGGCCAACCGACAGGGCCGGATCGCGGCCGACAACGCCCTGGGACGCAGGAGCGTTTACTCCGGCAGCCAGGGCACGGCGATCTGCAAGGTGTTCGACCTGGCCGTCGGCATGACCGGGATGAGCGAGAAGTCGCTCAAGCGGGCCGGCGCCCGATACGAGAAGGTGTTCGTCCATCCGTCGAGCCACGCCGGCTACTATCCCGGGGCCACGCAAATCAGCCTGAAGCTCTTGTTCGACCCCGAAAGCGGCAAGATCCTGGGCGCCCAAGCCGTGGGTGCCGAAGGCGTCGACAAGCGGATCGACGTGATCGCCGTGGCGCTTCGCGCGGGGTTGACCGTCCGCGACCTGGCCGAGCAGGAGTTGTCGTACGCGCCGCCTTACGGGTCGGCGAAGGACCCGGTCAACTACGCCGGCTTCGTCGCCTCGAACGTGCTCAACGGAGACGTGAAGCTGTGCCATGTTGACGACGTCGCCGCTGCGGGCGAGAACCAGATCCTCCTCGACGTCCGCGACCGAAAAGAGACCGAAGCCGGCACCATCCCGGGGGCGGTGAACATCCCCCTGGATGACCTGCGCGAGCGACTGGGCGAATTGCCCCAAGGGAAGGAGGTCCTCGCGTTTTGCCAGGTCGGGCTGAGGGGGTACCTGGCTTGTCGCATTCTCAGCCAGCGCGGGTTTGCGTGCCGCAATCTGACCGGCGGGTACAAGACCTATCGGGCCGCGGTGGGAATCCTGCCCGAGGGAGAAAACCCTCGAAAAGAGATGGTTGAAGACACGGGTCAACAGGCGCCGGCGGCCCACCCGTCGGCCAAGTCGCCGGACCTCGCGCAGTTCCGGGTCGTCAAGGAGATCGACGCCCGATCGCTCCAGTGCCCCGGGCCGATCATGAAGCTGCGGACCGAGCTGGATCAGGTCGCCGAGGGCGAGGCGGTCACGATCGTGGCCGGCGACCCGGGCTTCCCCAGCGACGTGGCCGCCTGGTGCGACAGCACGGGCAACCGGCTGGTGGAAATCACCCCAAAGGACGGGGCCTGCCAGGCGACGATCCTGAAACGGCACGCGCCGGCCACCGCAGCCGCCCCGGGGGCAATTGCCGGGGAGCTGGCGAAGCACAAAACGCTGGTCCTCTTCAGCGGCGATCTGGACAAGGCACTGGCCGGGTTCATCATCGCCAACGGCGCTGCGGCCATGGGAAGCAGCGTCACCATGTTCTTCACGTTCTGGGGCCTGAACATCCTCCGCAAGCGAGAGAAGGTGGGCGTCGCAAAGAACCTCGTGGAGCGGATGTTCGGATGGATGATGCCCCGCGGGGCCGACCGGCTCAAGCTCTCCAAGATGAACATGGGCGGCCTCGGCGCCGCGATGATCAAGGGCATCATGCGCCACAAGAACGTGGCCTCGCTCCCGGAGCTGATCCGTGCGGCCCAAGAGGCGGGCGTGCGCCTGGTGGCCTGTTCGATGAGCATGGACCTGATGGGCATTCGCCGCGAGGAGCTGATCGACGGCATCGAGGAAGGCGGCGTGGCCATGTACCTGAACCAGGCCGAGGCCGGCAACGTGAACCTGTTCGTTTGACGTGCTTTCCTACTCCTCGCCCGCCGGCCGCTCCCCGACTTTCTTGAGCGGGGCGGGCAACGAGCCGGCATTGAGGATGTCGACCAAATCCTCGACTTCTTCGCGGGTGAAATCACCGGTGATCTCGCCCCGTTCGTAAATCGCGCTTCGGAGGGAAGGCGCGGATTGGAGGTGTCCGTCGAGGATGATGCCCAGATGGCGGCTGAAGCCGCTCGCTTCATCCGGCAAGTTCTGCCCAGTCAACGCCCCAAACAGCTTTCCTCCCGTTCGATTGAACGTGAAAAGCACAGTGGGCCGACCCGATGGATCGATGCCGGGTCTAGCGTGGATCAGGAAACTGCCGTTGACGTTGAACACATCCTTGACCACCAGAAACTCCGTCCACTCGTAGTCGGCGGAAGGCGTCTTTCGGTGGACCGTCTCCGCCTGGGCCGCAGAACTGAGAAGCCCCGCCTCTTCTCCTTTGGCAACCCGCACCCACGATGCCTGCACGGTGGGGCGGCCGTGCTGGTCGAGCACCCGGTCGCCGTTCTGGTCGAGCTGGTACAACTCCCCGGCGTCCGCCTCCAGGGCCCTCTCGACGAGCGCCTTGTGATCGCGCTGGTTGGCCAGGATGCGGAACTCGATCGTGCCCTGACTTTGGACCCTGTGCTCGATCCGCTCAATTTCGCGGGGATCGGCCGTGAACGTGGCAACTTCGATTCGCTCTTCGCCGACCTGGCGGACGCGAGCCTGATTCGACCAGCCCGGGTTGAGCCGCTGGTCGACCGCCCTGATCAGCGCGTTCATGTTGACCACTTGCTCGCCGGGCAGGGACTCGCGGTCGACCTCGAACGTGAGGATCACGGCTTCTTGTTGGTTCGCCGCCCGCCAGTAGCGGAGCCCTGCCACGGCGAGTGCCAGGAAGACCGCCAGCGCGGCGACGACAAGGAGAACGACCACGACCAGCAGAAGGAACTTCCTCATGGCGTGCATCTCCTGAGGTGAAGAAGCTTGTGTTCCGTTGGCATGGCGCATTCGTGGTGAGCAGGTTTCTCCCCCGCATGCCGCCGTACCGGCGGCAGCTAAACGGGGGAGGTGCTTCTTGGGCGATTCTCAGTCGTCGTCCCACCATTGTCCGCCGGTTCCGACCTTATACGCCGCGCTGCAAGCGACGATGATAAAGAGGATATCCCAGAAGCCAAACATCGTGAAAAAGAACAGAGCCGCTGCCCCCGCTGCCAAGAGGCCCACGGGGACGTCTTCGTAATCCTCGTCGGAGAACTCCTCATCGGAAGACTCCTCGTCCATTTGGCCCTCAAAAGGGACATCCTCCGTGAGCGAGCCCTCACCCGGTGCAGTCATCGCCGCCGTTTCCGTCGACGGTGTCTGGCTCCTCCGCTCTCGGAGGCGCCTCGGCGGCGATTTGAATCACGCCGCCGCACTGCGGACACTTGACCTTCTTACCGGCCAGCTTGTCGTTCGCCTTGAACCGCTTGTGGCAGGATCCGCACTCGGCTGGAATCGGCATGGCATCGCCCTCGATTCTGGAGCGCACTGCGAGATGGTTGAGAAGTCACAGTCGGTCGGGCACGACGACCCCCGTGATGATTGGCTCGCGGTTCGCGCCGAGCCAGCCCGCGGAAGCAGGATAACGAGAAAAGAGCGGCAGTGCAACTGCCGCCCTATCCGCGCCTGGCAACTCGTTGAAAAAAGTGGTTCTCCGCTCGATTTGGGTGCCACTGCTGGCTCGTCCAGCAGTGCTGTACAAATTTTCCCGAAACGCACTGCGGGACAAGCCAACAGTGGCACCCTTTTTCAACGGGCCGCTGGCCACCCTCCTGTCGGGTAGTGTGCCTTTTTTCGGGGCCGTTACACTTCTTCGGTCACCACGAAGGGGTCGCGATATTCGCGGGTCACGAGCTTGTTTGCCTCGGCATTGCCGACGAACTTCTCGGTTTCGGGGTCGAAGTCGAGGGTGGCGCCAAGTTGGTACGTGCTCTCATCCAACTCCAGCCCGAGCGTGCCCTTGACGGTCGTTTGGATCGTCTCCCAGCTCTTGGGGATTTCGTCGTGCTGGTCGAACACGTCGGGCCGGGTCGCGCCGGGCACTTGCTTGCCCAGGCGGTAGGAGATGTTGCCCAGGTGGCAACAGGCGGCCGAGAGATGGGCCTCCTGGATGGGCGCCTGGAGCTTCGAGGCGTCGCGGCTGCGCACGCAATCGATGAAGTTCTGAAAAATGCTCCCCGGCTCGACGTGGTACTCGACGTCGCCGAGGTCTTCGCCCTGGTCCGACCCGTTGGGGTAGAACTTCCCGCCGCGGATCACGCCCTCTTCGCAGTAGAATTCGTTGTCGACCTTGGTCGGATACTTCTTCCCGTCGACGCCCTCGCGGTTGTTCAGGCCCACCACTTCGAACACCAAAAGCGGGCCGCCGAAGTCCATCACGGTCAACTGGCAGTTGGGCGACTGGCCCTGGTCGGTAAAGGGTGGATGCCCCTCGGTGGAATCGACCCAGCGTCCGCCCATGCTGAAGACGCACTTGGGCAGGGTGCCGTTGGGGATGCCCCAGCGGGCGATGTCCATCTGGTGAACGCCCTGGTTGCCGATCTCGCCGTTGCCCGCGTCCCAGAACCAGTGCCAGTTGTAGTGGACCAGGTTCTCGTGGTAGGGCTGCATGGGAGCCGGGCCGAGCCAGAGGTTGTAATCGAGCGTGGAGGGCGGGTCCTTCACGTCCTTGAAGCCGATCGACCAGCGCACCTTCGAGGCGTAGGCCTTGGAGACCAGGAGCTTGCCGTACTTGCCGCTGGCGACGGCCGCCACCGACTTGGCCCAACTGCTGCTGGAGCGGCTTTGCGTGCCGTGCTGGACGATCCGCCCGTGCTTCTCGGCCGCCTTCACGCATTGGCGGCCCTCGAAGATGTTGTGGCTGCACGGCTTTTCGACGTAGACGTCCTTGCCGGCCTTGCAGGCCCAGAAGGTCGTCAGCGAGTGCCAGTGGTTGCAGGTGGCGACCGAGACGGCGTCGAGGTCCTTGTCTTCCAGGGCCTCGCGGATGTCCTGCACGCACTTGGGCGTGTTGCCCCCTTTCTGCTTGACCTGGGCGCTTCGGCCTTCGAAGAGCGTCGAGTCGGGATCGATCAGGTAGGTGACGTCGACGCCTTCCATGGCGGCGAATTCATTGATGTGCGAGCTTCCCCGGCCGTGGATGCCGGAGACGCCCAGTCGGACCGTGTCGTTGGCCCCCAGCACCTTGCCGGACGCCTTCGTTCCGGCGATCACAAACCCGGCGGCGACCCCGGCACCGGCGGCGGCACGTTTCAGGAAGGTTCTACGCGTCTGACGGGACATAAGCGGCTCCTTGTTCTTGCGTTCTTTCTTTTCCTCTTCTCCGAGATTCTCCAAGATTCTCCAAGAGCCCGGAGGGAGGTTTGGGCAGGTTTGCGCCGTCGAGGGCAGGTACGTGACTATTACAGCAAGCCGCGTCGAGGATGTCCAGAGTCACCCCCTGAACGGCGGGGGGCGAGGCCATCCGTGGTATCGCCGATGTCGTATGACATCTGGCCGATCAGTGAGATCGAGGGGCAGTTGGTGTGCCCAAGAGCCGCCATTTCGACTGCCTCGTGAACTGGGTTCCGTCACGGGCTGTTGGGGTGCTGGTTTACGAGACGGGAAAGCGAGATCGAGGCAGCCAAGTCCCGGCCAAATACCGGCGATTGCACACCTCTCCCGAATTCCCAAGGTTTGCTGAAAACGACAGGACTCAAACGCTGGTCACCGCGTGGCTTGCGTGGTAAACTGTCAGCTTGACCAAGCACGCTATTGTGCAAGGACGCATCGAGTTTGCCGACCCCGCTCGCCAAGGAATTACAGGGTTTCTTTAGCCATGTCTTTACCTATATCGGAAAGAGAGACAGATGAAGACTAATCAGCCAGCAGTGATGGTGTGGAGTTCGAGCGTCAGGCTTGTACACTGGCTTGACGCCCTGGTCGTTCTCGGATTGTTGGGAACGGTATTCTTGCGAAAGACGTTCCTGAGCTACAAGACGAACGGCCCGCTCATCCAAGAGAAGTTGGGGGAGCTTAATGCGCAGATCACCTTAGATGCTGCCAGCGGGATCGCCAAGGCAATTCGTGCTCCGATGTGGAGCTGGCACTACTACCTGGGCTTCGCGCTGGTCGCTTTGCTCCTCTACAGAGTCTTTCTCTTGCTAGTGCTGCGGGAGAACGAGATTCTCACCAGCTCTTTATTGGGCAGAAATTCGACAGTCAAGTTCAAGAAGCGAATCGCTCGTACACTCCACGTGCTCTATTATCTATCTCTTTGTCCTCGTCATGGTGGTTACTGGTCTCATGCTGTACTTCAAGGAGAAAGTCGGGCTGCCCGGAAATGTCGCTAAAGGGATCAAGGAGTACCATGAACTACTGACGCTGTTCTTCATTGCCTTCGTGCCGCTGCATATCGTCGCAGTAATCATAGCGGAGAACACCAACGAACCCGGAATCGTCTCGGCAATGATCCACGGGAAACGTCCCCGCGACCCGGATTCTGTGAAGACGGATTGATGCTACAACTCATGAGAGGAATATAGGAAGCGTACGGATTGCGATAGCCCAGCACTGGCGGACTCCGGGCGGCACTGGTGATTGGCAGAACGGAACGTTAGCCTGGCATCGTCTCGTAATCTCATGGGTATTCCGAGGCGTCCCGAGAAAGGCCCCTTTTCGACGCGCGGCTTCGCGACCCGGGAGGGATGACGGCACCCGTCGAGCGTCCCCACCTGAGGAATGCGAGTGGAGATTCTAAGGATCTGCCATGAGCCAGCCGGTCCAGCCGATCTCGTCGAGGGCCTCTTTGACCTTGACGAAGTCGAGATTGCTCACGAACTCGACCGGGTGATCCACGATGAGAGGATTCGCGATGCAAGTCACCACAACGCGGCGCGCGAAGCTCTGTCTTCTTCTGGCCACCATGATGATTGGCGGAGGAAAGGGTCTCGCAGGCCAAACGACGGTAACCTCGGGTGACGGCCTTGGCGTGAGTATCTCCGAGACAGGCGCGCTGGAAAGGCTCACGATCGACGGCGAGAGTCTGCTTTCGAACAACCTCGAAGAGTTTCATCCCGTCGCCGTCTGCGACGTGATCCAAGGTGCTCGGTTCCTTCCGGCAAAGGGAAGCGTGGTCGAAAAAAGCGACAAGGCGATGGTTCAGGAGGCGGAACTGGACGGAATGTCGCTTGGGCTGACGGCCCGATACGAAGCAACCGACGAACTCCTCCAGGTGAAGCTGAGCGTTCGCGATACTTCGGGCGAGGACCGCGGTCTTTTGGTACGTTTTGCCTTGCCGATTCAAGCCGAAGGGTGGTCTTGGTGGGACGACTTGCAGACTGATCGCAAAATCGGGACGAGCGGCACGTTCGAGCACTCGCGGGGCATTCGCGAGTTTGCCGCGCTGCCCGAGTGGCGCGACAAGCCGGCGCTCAACATGGGGGCGCACGCAGTCAATTTCTCGAATGCGATCACCGGGCCGGTGGGGCTCTGTTACGCGGTTCCGTTGGACCAGCCCCGCATCTTCCGGACGGGCTACGACGCCGATGCCGGCCTGTTTTACATCGTCTACGACGTGGCCCTGGCCCGCCAGACCGAGCCGCCGGGCAGGGCGGAGTTCACCTTCTATCTCTACCGCTGCGATCCAAACTGGGGCATGCGAAGCGCCTTGGACCGGTACTATCGCCTTTTCCCCCACTTCTTCACGAAGCACGTCGAGAAGGAAGGGATGTGGATGGCATTTTCGAAGCTTTCGGAGATCGATAACGTCAACGAGTTCCGCTTCGCCTTCCAGGAAGGCGCGCCGGAACCGGGGTATGACGACGCGCTCGACGTCTTGAGCCTAACCTATTTCACCCACGCCGGGCAGTTTGCGAACATCCCGGACTACAACCCGGAAACCGACCCTGAACCCTCCTACGAACGACAGCTTGCCGCGATGCGGCGGAAGTTCCAGGAAAACACCGGAAGCGCCGAGATTTTCGACGCCTCCGGCCTCCACGACGCCGACGGCAAGCTCTCAATCAAGCGCACGTCGGTCTACGGCCACATCATCGCCCAGTACAACCTCGATCCTCTCCTCCCTTACGGCAAGCACATGCTCGGGAGAATCCCCGGCGTCTTTCAGAGCTACCGACAGAACCGGGGCGGCGAGCTTGACGGGTTCTATTACGACGGCATCACCACGGGAATCAACTACCGCAGGGATCATTTCCGGCACGCGGGCTATCCGCCGATCTGGGACCCGGTGCGGAAGAAGCCTTTTCTTTACAACTACTTCTCGTCGGCTGAGTTTGCCAAGGCGGTTGCAGAGCGCCTGCACGCCGACGGGAAGATCACCATGATGAACGGGGCCATGGGGAGCAGCTTCTACACGGCCCCCTACCTCGACGTCATGGGCGCCGAAACCGGCCTGCGGATCGACCGGTCGAGCTTCCACTACATTCGGACGATCTGCCGACAGAAGCCTTTCGTCACCCTTTTGAAAGGCAACTTCAGCGAGCTGACCGAAGATGACTTCGCTCTTTTTATGAAACGGTGTACGGCTTACGGCGTTTTCCCGGGGTTCTTCGATTGGCCCCCGAGCGGTCTCGGCCCGGGCTCACGCTATTGGGACCATGCCGAGTGGTATGAGCGAGACCGGCCGAACCATCGCAAGTACCAGGCCCTGTGTCAGCAGCTTGCCGGGGCCGGGTGGGAGCCGCTCACACTCGCCCGAAGCCGCGACCCAAGCCTCACCCTGGAACGATTCGGCAAGGCGGCCGGCTCGGAGGTCTTCTTCACGGTGCTCAACGACGGGCCCGGGCCCGTGGAGACGGTGATCTCGATCCGGTCCGATGCCCTGCCGGAGGCTCCCGTGGTCGTCGACGAGGTGGCCGGTCGATGGCTCGCCGACGCAAGCCTTGCCGGCGACCGGCTGGAGGTCCCGCTCCGTCTTGGGTCGGAGTCGCTCGCCGTGCTGCACGTCGCCTCGAAGGAGCAACTTGCCGAGACCCATGCCGGGGAGATCCTCAAGAACCTGGCCCTGCGGAAAGAGGCAACCGAGATCGACAAGGACCGTCCGGAGCGTCTTGCTCACTGGCGGCACACCCGGTACGACGCCTACGAGCGCGACCACGTCGGCGGCAAGTCGTGCCTGAAGCTCGCAAGTGAGTCTGACGCCCGCATCAAGGGCGCCTCACAGTGGGTGATGCTCTATCAGGACGAGCCCGAGCCGTTGAGGCTCCGGCTCCGGCTGAAGTGTGAAAACGTGACCCCCGGCAAGGAAGGGCGGCTGCTTGTCGACGCGCTCTTGTGCCACGTCAACATGAAGACCCGATTCACGGAACGAAAGACCGAGAAGTTCGACCTCGACACGGGCACGTACGACTGGCTGGAGAAGGAGATCCTCATTCGACCGGATCGGCCGTTGCGGAGTATCCAATTGTCTCTGCACCTTTGGAAATGCTCCGGGGCCGTTTGGATCGACCAGGTCTCCATCACGCCGGTCGACAGGCCCAAAGACGAGTACGTGGTCGATCCGGCGATGCAGGAGTGGTACGAGCGCCCGGCGGCGGAACAGGCCAAAGAGATCGAGTCGCGGTTTGCCGAACTGGAAGCAGGTGTGAGGAGCCTCGAGAACACGGCCCCCGCCGGTCTCGCGGACGTTTGTCTTTCCGTCTTGAACCAGGGCCTTGCTCAACGGAAATGGATCCAGGACCACGAACTCGACAAGCCACTGCGCCGCGAACTCCGTGAATTGGACGACTTGATCGCCCGGCTGTCGTTGGTCTCGTCGACGCTCCTGGGCGTTCGCGGACCGTTCGTTGACGTGCCGACAACCGCAGTGCCGGGAGAGGAGGTCGGCGTTCGCGTCCGCCTCCAGGGGGCTGGAACGGCGAAAGTCGCCTACGTCCTAAAGATCCCCGAGGGATGGCGACTGAAGGACGCAGGCGACGGCATGTTTGCGGTTGCCGTCCCCGCGGATGCCTTGCTGGGGACAACCGGACTGATCGAGGCGGCCGCGGTTGTTCCGTCGGCCTCCGGTTTGTCGCTCTCGCTGGAAGGGTCGGCCGAAGTCCGGGTCGTCCCAAGCGTCGAGGCGGCAATGCGCCTTCACGACGTGTCGGCATCGGGCGAAGACTTCCGTTTTGTGATCGGTGTGACGAACAACAGCCAAACGCCGGCGGACCTGTCTCTCCGAACGGAGCTTCCCCCGGGCTGGCGCCCTGAGATCCCGGCAAAGACGTACCGAGTGGGTCCAAAATCGACGTTGAGCATCGCGTTTGGCGCAGCCCCCTCCCAAGAGACCGAGCCCGGGCCGTACACGATCCGCGCGGAGCTTTCTTGCGCGAACCTGCCGGCGCCGTTCGAGTTTTCCGAAGAGGTGCTTTTCCTGCCGGGGTCGCTTAATCTGCTCGTGAACCCGGGCTTTGAGAGGCAAGCCACCTCGAACTGGGCGCGGAACGAGGGGGCGTACGAAATCGACGCCTCCGAGTCCCACTCCGGCGATCAGAGCCTCAAGCTCCACAATAGCTCGCCCGTCGACCGAAGCGGCGCCTCGCAGACCATCGTGCTGAATCAGAAGACGCCGCGTCCCATCGTCGTCCGGGGGCACGCGAAGGCGGCGAACGTCAGCGGCCAAACGGGCCGCGGGTTCGCGATCTACGTCGACATCTACTACACCGACGGCACCGCCCTTTACGGCCGGACGATCAACTGGCAAACCGGCTCGACCGGATGGCAGCACGGCCAAATGACCATCGAGCCGGCCAAGCCGATCCGCAACGTGAACGTCTACCTGCTCCTTCGTGGACACAGCGGCACGGTTTGGTTCGACGACGTTTTCGTGACCTCGGCCGCCATAGCCGAAGATGCGCCGGACCGTTCTTAACCGCGGTGCTCCACCTGCAACGCTTCGGCGCGGGCGATGTGCTCTTCGTGCGTCCGGATGTCGAACTCTCGGAGCACGTCGGCCACTTTCACGTCCGGCGAGCGGCTTTCCAGGATGCTCCATCCTTCCTCCCAGAAGTGCCGGATGAGCACCTTGCGGCCGTACTTGGCCGCGACGTCGTTGTACTTCATCCAGTAAGGCCAACCGTGCAGGAAGGCTCTTTCCAGGTTGACGGGCGCGCAAACCCAGTTCCGGGCCCGGCCCGAGCAAGCGATGTCCTCGCCTGTGATATCGCAGATCTTGGTGGGGTCGAACCGCGTGCTGGAAACGACGCAACACTTGTTCATCCAGGCCATGGCGTTGAGCATCTGGCCTCCGCAGAAGGCCGAGGGCCAGAAGATCATTTCAGCCCCGGCCCGGCGCAGCTTCTTCCACCCCTCGTGCCAGTTGATGTCGTAACAGATCTGCACGCCGATGACGCCGAAGTCGGTTTGAAAGACGGGCGGATCGAGGGGGCCGGGCACGACGCCGCGTTCGATCTCGGACACCGTCGGATGGATCTTGCGATACTCGCCGAGGCATTTTCCGTCGCGGTCGATCACGACGGCGGCGTTGTACGTCTTCCCGCCCTCCCGCGTGTAGATGGGACATACCAGATAAGAGCGGTTCGCCTTCGCCCAGGCCGCGAATTGCCCTGAGATCGGTCCCCCCGGGACCTCGGCAACCTCTGCCGGCGACGGCGGCTTGGAAATCTTCAAGAAGGGAAAGACCTCGGGCAAACAGACGACGTCGGGCTCGAACGGTTCGATCTCTTCGAGCCGTTTGAACACTTTAGGGATCATCTCCTCGTGCGTCTGCGCCTCGAGGTTGTGAAGGGACAGGCTGGCCACCCAGACTTCGCGGGGCAGGCGACTCGCCCGCTTGACCGGTTCGGCCGCGGCACGCGAAGCACCCAAGCCGGCCGCTCCGGCGACGCCGAGTCCCACCGAGGTTTGCAGGAAGCCCCGCCGGTCGACCGATTTGCCGATTTGCATGATGATACCTCCCTTGCACTTCAATTACTGCTCTGAGACGCGGACTCCTTAATAAAACCGTGATAGAGTCCCATGTAGTATGGCAGCAGGAACACGGTGCCACTGGCTAACTGGCGTCCATCGCCGCCGTAGTCGAGGTTCCAGGGATTCGTATTCCAGTGGTTGAAATGGCGGTTTTCAACGGGAAGCACGTTGCCGCTGACGCGACCGCCACGGTTGAGGTGCGGAGGGTCGGTCACGTCGACGCCGGCTTGCTGGCGAGTCAGGCGGACGATGTCAAGGCGATGGCTGTTCTTGCAGGCCCAGTTGAGGCGGTCGAGCGAAAAACCCTTGAGCGTCGCCATGGAGTCTTCCAGCCATCCGTCCCAGGGCGCAAGGGAATGTGTTCCCCATTGATCCGTGTATTGTGTGCCGACTCCAAAGGTGGCATAGGCGAAATTGAAGAAAGGATTCATCTCGGGCTCCTCGACAACCCAGGCGCTGAAGAAGGACAACAGCATGCGTTGGCGCAGCCCTTCGTCCTTCGCATACTTGACCAGATTGTAGTACGACATGAACGCCATTTCGTCATCCGATTGGTTGCCGGAGCCGGTTCCTCGATGGATCTTGTAGATCATCGCGTTGGTATCGTAGGCGTGGTCCTTCATGAGCTTTTCGAAGTGTTCTCCGTAAGCCGGGTCGCCGGTGACGTGCTCGGTCACCGCCAGATAGGAGAGCAGGCTCAATGACTTCAGGCCGCGCTCCGCCCACCAGTGCGGATCGTGATTGAGCGAATCCGGCCCGTATGCGCCCCATCTCGTTGTCGTTCCGTCGTGGTCGACCAGGTTGTACCCGTGCTTGATGAGGTGGTCGGTCAAGTCTCGCACGACCTCCCGGACCCGCTCTTTCTCGGCCTCGGTGTCGGCGACCAGGTCGTAATACAGTGGATAGAAGAAGTAGTGACCGTCCAGCTCATCCGAGCTCGTGTCGCTCTTCCAGTACCACTTGCCGTCGGCGCTCGTGGGCCACCGCGGTTCATAGACCTTCCAGAGCGCGTCTTCTTCGTCGCGGTTTCTCCGATCGCGTTCCACGCGGCCGATATTCGGGTCGGGCAAGTTCGCGGGAACGATGGTTCGGGCCACGTATCCCTTGGGCGGGCTGTGCTTGCCGCCTTGAGTGACCTTCTGCAGGAATCGAAGCGCTTCAAAGGCCCGCTTGGCACGGTCTTTCGCCTTCGGGTTGCCCGTGGCGGCGTAGGCAAAGCACTCCCCGGCCCCGTACATGGCGGTCCACAGCCCGTCGTTGTCGCTGTCGTGATAGATGATCCTGGTTTTGTCTCCCGGCTGGGCCAGGCTGACCTCGGAGACGTATCCCAGCGGCGTGCGCCGGATGTATCGCTCCAGTTCCTCTTCGTAGAACTCCGCCTTCTCGGCGAGGGTCATCATACGCTGCTCGATGAGACCGACTCCGCCCGCGGTGGCAAACCAGGCATTTCCATGCTCATCAACCGCAATGGCGCGAACATCGTCATCGGGGAGCCATCTGCGCCCTTGACGATATGCCCAAGTCCGGCCGTCAAAACGAATCGCTCCCAAATGCGTTCCAAACCAAACCACGCCGTTTGGCCCGGGCTGGACCGTCGTGAAATCGTTGTAGGGCAACCCCTCACGGCCCGTGTAGAAGCGCCAACCCTCGGCTGTCCGACAACCGGCCCCAGCCAACGTGGCGAACCAAAGTTGTCCGCGCGTGTCGAAAGCGACGCCGCGCACGGCGGAAGTTCCCCATGTGCGGCCCAGGCCGTCCTCCACAATCAAGGGCTCAAAACCTGCACCGCTTTCATTCAGCAAACCTCCACTGGTCGCCACGACAACTCGGCCGTCCGGCGCTGACGCTGCTTGAGCGACATCGCCCCCAATCGCGGCGTACCGTTCCGGGGAAACGCGTCCGAGCAACGTCTCCGTGGAGGGCGGCTCGGCGGGTGACCAGTGGCTGCCTCGTAAGACGGCCCATCCTCTGTCGGTGTCGGCCCAAACCGCCCCGTTCGAGTCAAGGTGGACAGCACGCACGTCATTGGAGGGCAGCCCATCAGCGACGGTGAAGCCGGTGGCGACTTCCTGAGGAAATCGACCGATCTTCACGTGGGGTACTTCGGCGCTCGAGAAATCGGCCACTACAAGTGTGGCAAGAGCGATCCATATCGCGCTCATCCTGCATCTCTGCTTCTTCATGAGTGTTTGTCCTCGTGTTTCCGGCCATTTCTCCCAAGGTTGGACTTTCGGCGACGGCCGTTGACACGATAAGGTTATTGATCACCGGCGGCAAGTCACCTTCTCGATGATTATAGCAGGCGAGGCAGGCGTCCGTCATCGACGCTGCGACCGGTTGGGTATCGGCGCGGTCACGCTTTCGCATATAATGTGGGCATGAACGAGACACAGATCGAGCAACTCAAGGTCTTGCCGCAGCGGCGCGGCGAGGTGTGGCAGGGCGGACTGCTCCGCATGCCGGCGTGGATCACCAAGGAAGGGCCCGAGCCGTTTCGGCCGTACATACCGATTTGGGTTGCGGTCAGCGCCGACAAGGTTCACACGGGCGAACTGTTGCACCCCGCCGAGCGAGATCCTGCCGTGGCAGTCGCGGCCCTGATCGATTTCGCTCTTGAGAGTGAGCACGGCGGCTACCGGCCCGACCGGGTCGAGGTCGCCGACGCCGAACTGGCCGAGGCACTCGCCCTTCTGGGGGAGGCCGGCATTGAGGTCCGGGTGGTGGAGCGGTTGGAAGCCGTTGAGCGGGTTCTCGACACGATGCCCGGCTTCGCGGACGGCGGCCGGCCGCCCCTCCCCAGGCCCCTCGATGCCGCGGGCGTCACCGTTGAGCGGATGCGCCGATTCGCGGAGGCGGCCGCTGCATTCTACCGTGCCGCCCCCTGGCAATACCTGACGGACGTGGACCTCCTGGAAATCGAGAATCCGAAGGCCCCCGCTGGGATGAAGTACGCCGTGGTCCTGGGCGCAGGCCGGTCGGCTTATGGACTAGGTTTGTACCGGAGCAGGGACGATTACGTGCTGTTCCGACGTGGCGCACACCGGAGCGACCCCCGGCTGCCGGGCGTTTGGCAGGTCTCCTTTGATCCGATCATGGAGGTGCCGCCAGGAGACGTGGACCTGTGGGAGGATCACCATCTGCCGTTGGCTTCCGAGCAGGCCTATCCGGCTGCCATGAGGTTTGGACCGCTGGGCGAAGTCAAACGGCCGACCGCGAAGCAACTGGCGTTCCTGGAGGGCCTGCTTCGGACATTCTCCGAGACGACTGAGGCCGAAATTGATTCCGGCCGTTGGCAGAAAGAGGCAGAGACGCACGACGGTCCCGCGCGGTACACGTTGGCAATCCCGGATCTGCTCACGCCGCCGTCGGTTCAGGAGTGGATCAAGCGAGGGTTCGAGCCCGACCGGCGGGCTCACGAGCGGATGTTTGCCGACATGAACCGGTACTTTCGCGACCACCCGCCGGCCGACATCGACGAAATGAACGAAGCTACAGCCCGGCTGTTCTCCGGCAGAAAGATCGACGATCTGGTCACCCAGCCCGAGACACCCCAGGAACGGGCTCAGGAATTGTGTTACCGGGCCTTTGACACGCACGGCCGGCGTCGGGTTCAGTTGGCCCGCGAAGCCATCCAGGTATGTCCGGATTGTGCGGATGCCTACGTGATCCTGGCCGAACAGGCCGGCACGTTGGAAGCGGAGCTGGAGAACTACACGAATGCGATGGCCACCGCCGAGCGGGCCCTGGGGCCGGAAGCGTTTGAGGAATCGGTCGGACACTTCTGGGGTGTCTCGTCAACCCGGCCCTACATGCGGGCACGCTTCGGCTTGGCTCAATCCCTGGAACAGCTTGGCCAACTCGACGAGGCCGTTGATCACTATCAGGAGATGCTTCGGCTGAATCCAAACGACAATCAGGGCGTTCGCTACCTCCTGATGCCGAAACTGCTCCAGTTGGGGCGGGATGTGGAAGCCGCCCGGTTGCTGAAACAATACGACGAGGAGTCGGCCAATTGGGCCTACGCCCGAGCCCTTCTCGCGTTTCGCCTAAGCGGGAAATCGGCTGCGGCTTGTCGCGAGTTGCGAGAGGCCTTCCGGACGAACCCGCACGTGCCGGAACTGCTCGTCGAAGAGGAGCCCCTGCCGATGCCTCCGCACTACAGCCCCGGGAGTCCCGAAGAGGCGATCGTCTGTGCCGAGGAGTTGGCTGCTGCGTTCGCCGAGACCGAAGGGGCTCTCGCCTGGCTGGCGGCGGAGCACAGTCAACGGCAGAAAGAAGTGGCCGCCCGCCGTAAAGAACAACGCAAGAAACAGCGTGGGCAGAAGAGGAAGCGAAAGGGCCGCTAACGGCGGCCGTGCCCATCGCCAGCTTCGTGACCCGCCCCCGGGGTTTGATACGCGGTAGGGCTGGCGATGATCACGAAGTTGCCTCCGCATGCTGGGCGAATCGCGGGTCCTTGATGCCGAGTGTGAGCTTCCACTCCTGCACGGAACAATAGAGGACGGGCACGACGAGCATCGTCATGATTTCGATCACCATGCCGCCGAAGCTGGGAATGGCCATGGGGACCATGATGTCCGACCCCCGGCCCGTGCTGGTCAGCACGGGAATCAAGGCGAGAATCGTGGTTGCCGTCGTCATCAGGCATGGTCGCACCCGCCGCAGTCCCGCGGCAAGCGTTGCCCTTCGGGCCTCATCGTAATTGGTGATTCGGCGTTTGAAGAAACTCTGATCGAGGTATGAGGCAACCACCACGCCATCGTCCGACGCGATGCCAAACAAGGCCAGAAAGCCCACCCAGATGGCCACGCTCAAGTTGATCGGATGGATCTGGAAAAGCGTTTGCATATTCGTGCCGAAGACCTCAAAGTCCAAGAACCACGGCTGGGCGTAGAGCCACAACATGATGAAGCCGCCGGCCCACGCGATGGCGATCCCGGTAAAAACGAGCGAGGTCGTGATAACCGAGCGGAACTGGAAATAAAGGAT
>JBDRTC010000400.1:0-11783 GCA_043824335.1 Planctomycetota bacterium
GGAGGCCAAGAAGGACGCCGCCAAGGTCGACGAGCGGGACGAGGCCCGCGGCGATTACCTTCAGGCGAGACTCTACCTGGGCGGCGTCGCGTACGAGATCGGCAAGACGTACGAACCACAGAGCAAGGAATTCAAGGACCATCTGACGAAAGCCGCCAAGAACTACGGCGAGCTTTACGAGACGTACGGCGATCGCGGGTACGGTCTGTACGCCCACATGCTGGAAGGACGCGCGTACAAGGAGCTGGGCGACACCGAGAAAGCGATCGCCGTCTTGAAACAAATGCTCACGCTGGCGGGCGAGGACGACGCGGGACGCATTCTCAAGGTCCAGTCGCTCGCCCTGCTCCTGGAAGCCTACCTTCACCCGAAGGCCAAGAAGTATGCGGAGGCCCTCGCCGAGGCCGGCAGTTGGCAGAAAACAGCCCGCGGGGCCGAAGAGTCCAGCTCCGACGGATTGAAGATCCGCTTCCTGGCCGGCCGGGCGGCGTTCTCGTTGGCCGAGGGTCTCAAGGAGGACGATCCCACGCGCAGAGACAGTCTCAGAGCCGCCCGCCAGCATTTCGAGTTCGTCGGCCGTTTCCGCGGCGAGTTTCAGCGCGAGGCCAAGGAACTGCTCGCGCATGAGCTCCTGGGCGGGGACCTCGACGTCGGCGAGCCGAAAACTTTTGCCGAGGCCAAAGACCGGGCCGACTTCGCCTGGGGCACGATGGTCATCGCCGACGGCAGCCTGCGCCAGGCGACGACCCCGGAAGACCAAAAGAAGATCACCGACGAAACGAACCAGTCGCGCGACGAGGCGCTTGCGTACTACCGCATGGCCCTCGCAATGGCGACTGACGAAGCGCAACTCCCCGAAGTCAACGGGATTCGCTTTCGCCTCACGTATCTTTACTGGATCCAGCAGGACTTTTATCGCGCGGCGGTGATGGGGGAGTTTCTGGCCAGCCACTACCCGCAGAGCGTGGGGGCCCGGCAAGGGGCGGAAATCGCCGTGAAGGCCTATCGAACGCTCTATTCCCTCTCCCCCGAACGCAAAGAAAACCGCACCTTCGAGACCCGGCGGATGAATGAAGTGGCCAACCTGATCACCACCCGCTGGCCCGGCGAGCCGGTGGCCAACGAGGCCTGGCTGATGCTCCTGGATACGGCCGTCGACAATCGCGACCTGGCCAAGACCGAAGAATATCTTGCCAAGGTTGCGGAGGATTCCCCGCGGCGTGCCCAGGCGGAGCTTCGCGCGGGCCAGGCGATTTGGGCATCGTACGTCGAGGAGTCGAACAAACCGGAGGAAGAGCGGCCCCCGCAGGAGAAGCTCGATGAATTGATCGCCAAGGCCCAAGAGACCCTGGAGCAAGGGGTCGCCCGAATGCGCAAGCGCGTCGACGGAGGGGGCAGCGTCGACTACGCCCTGGTCTACTCCGTCCTCTCGGTGGCCCAGATCTACATCGGCGCGGGGAAGTCGGAAGAGGCCGTCAAGTGGCTCGACGACCCGAAGATCGGCCCCATGACCTTGGTAGCTGCCGGGCACACCGCCACGGATAAGGAGAACTTCCGGATCGAAACCTACAAGGCGGCCTTGCGGGCCTACGTGGGCGCCCAGGAGTTGGACAAGGCCGAAGAGGCCATGGACGCCCTGGAAACGATGATCGCCGCCGGAGGCGACGCGGCCACCGCCGGCAAGCTGACCGAAATCTACATCATGCTCGGCCGCGAATTGCAGGAAACGCTCAAGCGGCTCCGCCAGGAAAACAAGAACGACGAAGCGGAAAAAGTCGCCGGCGGCTTCGAGGTCTTCTTGAGCCGCATCTCCAAACGCGAAAAGGGAAACACGTTCAACTCGCTCAATTGGGTGGCGGAAACCTTCTACAACCTCGGCGCCAGCCTGGACCCCGACGGACAAGAAACCCCGGAAAAGGCGAAAGACTACTACAAGGAGGCCGCCACCACGTACGTGAAAATCCTCAAGAAGATCAAGGAGCAGAAGCAACCTCCGCCAAGCGATTTCAGGCCAGCTATTGAGCAGGTGGTCGCGATCTTCACTAAGATCAACGAGGACAAGCAGGTGCCGCCAAGCCATTCTAGGGCGGCCATTGAGCAGGTGCGCGCCACGCTCACTAAGATCAACGAGGACAAGCAGGTGCCGCCAAGCCATTTTAGGGCGGCTATCGAGCAATCGGTGGGGATCCTCACCAAAATCACGGAGGACAAAGACGTTCCGCCAGGCCCTCTTACCGCGAGTGTCAACCAGTCCGTGGTGATTCTCATCAAGATCAAGGAGGACTCGGCCCCCTTCGCCCCGAGCGGCGCCGCAACTAACATCCAGGTGCGGCTGGCCGCGTGTCTGCGGGCGCTCAATCAGCACGCCGAGGCGATGAAGTTCCTGCTGAATATCCTGAACGAGAGCGAGCGGCGGGTCGACGTCCAGATCGAGGCCGCCCGCACCTACCAGGATTGGGCCAAGTTGGAGGGCAAGAGCGGCTACTACAACTTCGCCATCAAGGGAGGAAACAAGGTGGGCGACCGTTATCTCGTCTGGGGATGGGGTGGAGTTGCCAGGCGGGTCGCCCCCTACGACAAGTACCAGTCGACGTTCCACGAGGCCCGGTACAACCTGGCCCTGTGCCGCTTGAAGTATGCCCAAAGCCAACAAGGGGCGGAAAAGGCCGACACGCTGGAGATGGCTGAAAAAGACATCCTCAGCACCCAACTGCTCTACCCCACGATGGGCGGCGACGAGTGGTATCCGAAATACGACGCCTTGCTCAAGAACATCCAGCGACTCCGCGGCGTCAAGAGACCGGCCGGACTGGAGGGCCGGGCGAAAAAATCCGCCCAGACCAAGACCACGACCCGAAGCACCACGACGGCCTCCCGGTAAAGGGCCGTAAGACTCAAAAGGAGCGTTCCATGAACAAGCGACTCGTGATCCTCGCCATGGCCGTGGGGCTCACCGCCGGCGACGCGGCCCGGGCCGACGCGATCCGGAAGACGGACGGGAAGCCCCTGGGCAACGTCAACGTGGTCCAGATGAGCGCCCAGGAAGTGACCATCGAGCAGGGGGGCGCGAGCACTACGATCCCGGTCAACGAGATCCAGACGATCCGCTATGCAAAAGAGCCCAGCCTGCTGAACACCGCCCGCACCGCCCTGGAAGCCGGCCGCAACGAAGACGCCGTCGCGGCACTGGAAAAGGTGAACGCCGACGACCAGCGCCCGGAAGTCCAGCAAGACGTGCTCTTCTGCACCGCGCTGGCCAAGACCCGCATCGCCCTGGCCGGCACCGACGAGGAGGCCGTCAAAGAGGCCGGGCGCCTGATGGCCGGCTTCGTCAAGGCCCATCCCAACAGCTATCATTACTTCGAGGCGTGCGAGCTGGTGGGCGACGCGCTGGTGGCCACCGGCAACTACCCCGCATCGCAGGATTTTTATGGCCGCGTTGCCAAAGCCCCCTGGCCCGACTACCAGATGCGGGCGGGCGTCGCGCTGGGCCTGGCCCTGTTGGCCGAAGGCAAGACCGACGAGGCCCTCAAATCCTTCCAAGGCGCCCTCGATACGCAAGCGGAAGGAGAGTCGGCCGATCGCCAGCGACTGGCCGCCACGCTGGGCAAGGCCCGCTGCCTGACCGAGACCGGCGGGGGCGACGAGGCCGTTAAGCTCGTCGAGGGCGTGATCGAAAAGGCCGACACGGAGGAAGCGCTGCTACACGCCCGGGCGTACAACGCCCTGGGGGCGGCCCACCGCAAGGCGGGCCGCGCCAAAGACGCCCTTTTGGCCTTCCTCCACGTCGATCTGCTCTATTTCACCTCGCCCAAGGAGCACATCGAGGCGCTGGAGAACCTGGTCGAGCTGTTCGAGCAGGTCCAACAGCCGGAGCGGGCCGACGAAGCCGCCAAGATCCTCCAGGAACGGTACAAACGAAATCCCCGCTCCGATTAGGGGTCCGCAGGAGGCCCAAAACGCCGCCGTCGGCCGAGAAAGCCATGGCGGGTAGTTTACGTTTTCGCGACAATGAGGGTACACTAGAAGTCTTGTGGAAGGCTCACAATCTGCCAGCTTGGAGGTCATCATGCGGCACCGGTTCTTGTTTGGATGGTTCGGAGCGGGGCTGTGCTCGTACTTGCTGTTGGCTTTGGCGCTGGGGACGTTCTCGGCCGTGGCATTCGTCGACGCCACGGCGGTCCAGGCCGCCGAAGAAGAGGCCGCCGAAGCGGAGCCCGCCCCCGAGCCGGAGCCGGTGGAACTCCCCGAGCCCGCGGCTGAAGGCGCCGCCGCCGAGCCGGCCGGAGAGCCCGATGCGGGCGGGGCGGACGAAACGCCCGGGGCCGCAGACGTAACCTACCTGAATTGGATGTGGAGGGCGCTGGGGCCGTTCTACAGCGCAGTTTTCCTCGCCCTTTCGTTCACGCTGGTGGCGCTGCTGGTGATGAACCTGCTCACCGCCCGCCGAGAGAGCGTGCTGCCCGTCGGGCTGGTCGAAGGGTTCGAAGCCCACATGAACGAGAAGAAGTACCAGGACGCCTACGAGTTGGCCAAGAGCGACGAGTCGTTCCTCGGCCAGGTCCTCTCGGCCGGCCTGGCCAAGCTCTCGACCGGCTACCAGCCGGCCATCGAGGCCATGCAGGAGGTGGGAGAAGAGGAAAACATGAAGCTCGAACACCGCCTCAGCTACATGGCCCTGATCGGCACGATCAGTCCCATGGTGGGGCTGTTAGGCACCGTGCAGGGCATGATCGCCTCCTTCACCGTGATCGCCACCAGCTCCGGCCAGCCGCGGCCGGCCGACCTGGCCGACGGTATTTCCACTGCCCTGTTCACCACCCTGGTCGGGTTATTCATCGCCATTCCGGCCATCGCCATCTACAACATCCTCCGCAACCGCGTCGCCCGGCTCGTGCTCGAAGTGGGGATCGTCAGCGAAGGCCTGATGAGCCGCTTCTCGGGCACGGGCGCGGGAACGGGCACGGGAGCGGGAGCGGGAACGGGCACGGGAACGGGAACGAAGACAAAGAGCTGAAAACCGAGAGACGAGCGGTGAGGGATGAGGGGCGAGGGAAGAATGAGGGGTGTCGAATGACCAGTGCCGACGAGCGATAGACGCTCTTTCTCCGCCCAAACCCTGAACCCTGAACCCTGAACCCTGAACCCGCCCCATGCGATACACCAGCCCACAGGGGTCGCCCCCGGCCAAGGCCGAGATGACCCCCATGATCGACATGACCTTCCAGTTGATCGCCTTCTTCATGGTCTTGATCAACTTCAGCGAGGCCGATCAGAACGAGCGGATCAAGCTGCCGCTGAGCGAGCTGGCCAAGCCGGCGGAGGCCCCGCTCGAAACGCCCATCACGCTTCATCTGACCGACGAGGGCACGGTAATCTTCGGCACCAAGGAAGTCGACCTTGCGCAGCTCCGCAACGAGCTTCTGGTCGAAAAACAGCTGCTCCAGGCCCGATCCGACGAAAGCGCCCGGTCGGCCACGATTGTCATCCGGGCCGACCGCGCGGCCAAAACCGGAGAAGTGCAGGAGGTGATCGAAATCTGCCAGCAAAAGGGGCTGGAGTTTCAGAAGTTCGTCCTCCGCGCCAAACACGAGGCCACGTGACCGATGCGAGTCCGAAACGTCCAGCGCCGCGCCGGGGAAGAGATCGAGCTGCAGATGACCCCGATGATCGACATCGTCTTCCAGCTCCTCATCTTCTTCATCATGACCTTCAAGATCATCTCCCCGGAAGGCGACTTCAACATCAAGATGCCCATGGAAGCGCCCAGCGAGGGGCCGCCCAAGGACGAGCAGCTCCCGCCGATCAAGGTCCGCCTCACGGCCCGCAGCAACGGGGCGCTCGCCCAGGTCCGCTTCGGGGCTCGGCCGCTGGGATCGGGCCGCGAGGCGTTCGACGGCCTCCGCCAGGCGGTCCGCGACATGGTGGGCGACGAGCCCGGGCCCAGCACGCTCGACGACGTCGAGGTGGAGTTCGACTGCGATTACCATCTCCGCTACGAGTACGTGATCGAGGCCATCACTGCGGTGTCGGGCTACGTCGACGAGGGCCGGGTCGTCAAGATCATCGAGAAGATCAAGTTCTCCCCCCGTCGCGGCGGCCCTTCGTGACCCGCGGGCCGCTTACCCCACTCCCCGCTCGGCGCGGTTTCGGGTGGCACTGGCGTCTCGCCAGTGTCGCCTCCCAAGCACTGGCGAGACGCCAGTGCCACCCAAAAGACTCAGCGGCAATCGGGCATTAGATTCTCCCCGGCCCTTGGCTCGGCTTGCCCCGCAGCGTAGGATTTGAGTGACGTGGAATGACACGACCCCTGAGCGTTTACCGAGTAGAGGAGTGAACGAGACCCATGGCAATGACCTTAACTGAGGCCGCATGCGGCGCGATCCGGCGGATCATGGAATCAGAGGATCAGACCGACGCGTTCGTGCGCGTAAACATTCTGGGAGGCGGGTGCAGCGGCCTTCAGTACCGGTTGGGCTTCGACACCCAGTTCGACCCCCGGGAAGACGCCAGGTACGAACACGACGGCGTCGCGCTGGTGACCCGCAAGAAGCTCGCCCTGCATCTGGACGGGACGAAGATCGACTTCCAAGACGGGCACTCGGGCGCCGGCTTCACCGTCGACAACCCGAACTACCCGAGCACGGGCGGCTGCCCCGGTTGCGGCGGCGGGTAAGCGACGGGCTGCTAACCCTCCTCCGGGAAGATCATCGCATCGGCAAAGGCCCACTGGAATCCGGGGTCGGTCGAAAGGTCGAAATGACCGGTTGGGTGCCACTGGCGTCTCGCCAGTGCTGCCGCAAAAAGCACGGGCAAGATGCCCGTGGCACCCGTCAAAACAGCCTTGACCGAACGCTGGGCTGCTAACCCTCCTCCGGGAAGATCATCGCATCGGCAAAGGCCCATTGGAAATCGGGGTCGGTCGAAAGGTCGACGTGCTCGGTTCGCCGCGCCAACTCCTCGGCCAGCTTGCGGGCCCGGACGGAAACGGCCACCAGCCGGGCGCCGGCCAGCGACGTGTTCCCTTGGTAGCGAATGCGGCTGCGCGGGATCTCGCCGGGCAAGAGCCCGATCCGCTGGGCGTTGCTCCGCCGGATGAAGTTCCCGAAACCGCCGCCGATCAGCACGGCCTCTAAATCCTCCGGCCGCAGCCCGGCCCGCTTCAACAGGATCGCGATCCCCGCGCGGATCGCCCCCGAGGCAAGCTGCAACTGCCGGACGTCGCGTTGCGTGAGCACGATCGGGCGGCCGGTCCCCGACTCCGTCTCGGGCACCACCAGGAACGACACCTTTCCCTCGTCAACCATCACCCGGCGGCGCAGTTCCGGCAAGACGTCGTCGGGCAACTCGTCGGGCGGCGGGAGGCGTCCGTCGGAGGCGAGAATGCGGTGCCGCAGGAGTCCGGCCGCCAGGTCGATCAGGGCGGAGCCGCAGAGGCCCACGGGCGGCGTGTTGCCGATCACGTTGGTGCGGACTTGCCCGTCGACGATCACCTTCTCGATCGCTCCGGTGCTGCCCCGCATGCCGTGGGTGATCCGCGCTCCTTCAAAGGCGGGCCCCGCCGCCGTGGCCGCGGCCGCCAGCTTTCCTTCGGCAAGAAGGACAATCTCGCCGTTGGTGCCGATGTCGACGAAGAGCGTGGGTCCTTGGGCCTGGGCCAGACCCGTGGCCAAGATCCCCGCGACGGTGTCGCCCCCCACGAATCCCCCGATCACCGGGAACAGATAGGCCCTGCCGCGGGGATGGATGCGCAGCCCCAGCTCAACCGCCCCAACCGTTACGGCACGGCCCGTGGCGGGCACGAACGGCACCTCGCCCAGATAGCGAGGATCGACCCTCAAGAGCAGGTGCAGCATCGTGGTGTTGCCGGAGAAGGTCAGCTCGTAGATTCGCGTTCGCACGATCCCCGCCTGGTCGGCCAGCTCGCCGATCATCTCGTCGCAAGCCTCGGCGACCGCCTCGTGCAACTCCGCGAGCCCCTGCGGGCTTTCCGAGGCGTGCTGGATGCGCGTCAGCACGTCGTCGCCGAACGAGGTTTGCGGGTTCAGCCGCGAGGAGACGACCAGCTCGCGATCGTCGTTCAGGTTCAAGAGCACGCCGACGAGCGTCGTGGTGCCTATGTCGAACGCCACCCCAAAACACTCCGAGGCCGTGTCCCCCGGCTCGAAATCGATCAGCTTCCGGTCGGCCAGAACCGCGGTGCCGCGGAAGTGCTCTTCGCGCAGCAGGCCGGGCATCTTCCTGAGCACGTCCAGGCCGACCTGGAACGGCCCCAGGGCGTGCTCCAAGCGAACCAGATCGGCCTCGTGGCTCTGGCGGTCGGGAGCGCGCAGCTCGACGTACTGCTTGCGAACGGCCGGGTCGACGGCCGCCTGCGAGTTCTTTTCGGTGTGGGCGAGAATCTTGTGATAGGAAGCCAGGACCGAAGTCTCGGGGATTTCCACCGTCATCGGCCCACCGACCGACGATTGGCAGGCCAGGCGAAACCCCTCGTCGAGCTCGCCGGCCGCAAACGCGCCCTGCTCCACCTCGCTCGGCTGAGAGGCCCCGCGCCGCACCACGACCCGGCACTTTCCACACACTCCCTCGCCGCCGCAAGGCAAATCGAGCGCGATGCCGGCGCCCGCGGCAGCCTCCATCAGCCTGGTCCCCTTGAGCACGTGAACTTGCTTTCCCAGCGGCTGGAAGGTGACCGGCACTTCTGATTCGCGCATCAAGATTCACCTCCACCATCAAACTCCGTGAGCAACTCGATGAACTTGGCGGTCGTGGGCGTGAACACCTTGCGCTGGCGGTGGATGATCCCTACGGGACGCTCCAACACGGGGGCCATCAGCCGAACCGCGCTGAGCAAGCCCCTTTCGATCTCGTGGCGCACCGTCGGCTCGGGCAGAATGCTCACGCCCGCCCCGATCTCCACGGCCTGCTTGATCGTCTCGATATTGTCGAACTCCATGACGACCCGGATGGAAACCGAACGCTGCCGCAAACACCGGTCGATCTCCTTGCGGATCGACAGGCCGCGATCGAAGGCGATGAAAGCTTCGTCGCGGAGGTGCTCCACGGTGACCGCCTTCCGCTCTGCCAGGTGGTGGTCGGGATGGCAAACCAGCGCCATCCGCTCGGCGCGGAGGGGGATGACACCGATCTCCGAGGAAACGGCCGGATAGGAGACAATCCCCAAATCCACCCCCGAATTCAGCACCGCCTCGTAGACCCGATCGGGATGGAGAAACTCCAGCCGGACCTTGGCCTTTGGGTAGCGCCGCATGAAGTCCTGCATCGAGCGGCTCATTTCGTGCAGGCCCACCGAATAGATCGACGCCACGCGGACCAGGCCCGTGATCTCCTTCCCCACCGACCGCACCCGGGCTTCCGCCGCGTCGAACATCTCCAGCACCTTGCGAAACCCCTCGTGGCAGGCTTCGCCCTCGGGAGTGAGCACGAAGGGCCGCTTGCTCCGGTCGATCAACTGCACGCCGAAGTGCTGCTCCATGCGACGCACCGACTGCGTGGCCGCCGATTGGCTCACCTCGTTCGCCGCGGCCCCCCGCGAGAAGCTCTGGTACTGGACCACGTCGCAAAAGATCCGCAGCATATCGATGTTCACGGGGGCATCTTAGCATAAGCAAGTCTTATACACAAGAGACCCCGGACCAGGAACCGCGCTGCGGCCGCTTGACGATCTCGCCCTGGGCCCCGAAATTGAGGCCGTGCGGTCGGTTTCGACTGCAAAATCCGCAAGAGGAGCAAATCGCCGTGAGAGCACTGGTGCTGACCGAGTACAACCACTTCGAGATCCAAGACGTGCCCGAGCCGCGGGTTGCCGCGGGGGACGTGCTCATCCAGGTTCGGGCCTGCGGCATTTGCGGCAGCGACGTCCACGGCATGGACGGCTCCAGCGGTCGCCGCATCCCGCCGATCATCATGGGCCACGAGGCCTCCGGCGTGATCGCCCGGGTAGGCGACCGCGTGACCGGGCGGCGGGCCGGGGATCGGGTCACGTTCGATTCGATGATCTCGTGCGGGGCGTGTCATTTCTGCAGTTCGGGCCGGGTCAACCTCTGCGACAACCGCCGCGTGCTGGGCGTCTCCTGCTTGGAATTCCGCCAGGATGGGGCGTTTGCCGAGTATGTGGCCGTGCCCGAGAACATCGTGTACCCGTTACCCGACGGGCTGTCGTTTGAGCAGGCGGCCATGGTCGAGCCGGTTTCCGTGGCGGTCCACGGCGTGGAGCAGGTGTCGATCCATCTGAACGACACGGCGGTCGTGATCGGCACGGGGATGATCGGGCTGTTGGTCGTTCAGGCCCTTCGGGCGGCCGGCTGCGGCCGGATTCTCGCGGTCGACGTCGAGCCCACTCGCCTGGAGTTGGCTTGCCGTCTGGGGGCCGACGAGGGCCTCTCGGCCAAGGGGTGGCCGGAGAATAACTCGGGGACTGTCCCAATTTTCCCGCAGGGAAAATGGGACTGTCCCCTTCCCAATACCCTGGTCGCCGAGATTCTCCAACAAACCGGCGGGCGCGGCGCCGACGTGGTCATCGAAGCGGTTGGCCTGCCCGACACGGTGGCCACGGCGATCGCCTCGGTCCGCAAGGGCGGCCGGGTCGGTCTTGTCGGCAACCTGACCCCGGAAGTGCCGCTTCCGCTCCAGGCGGTCGTCACCCGCGAGATCACGCTGTACGGCTCATGCGCCTCCTCAGGCGAATACCCCGCCTGCCTCGACCTGATCGCCCGCGGCACGATCCAAGTCGATCCCCTCATCAGCGCCGTGGCCCCCCTCGACGAAGCCCCGGCGTGGTTCGACCGCCTGTACCAGGGTGAAGCCGGACTGCTGAAGGTCCTCGTCAGACCATGAGGCGGCCAAGCCGCCGGCGCGGACGTTGCCAAGTGGGTCTGGCGAACGATGGCCCGCAATCCGGTGGTTTACGTCCGAGGCAAGGTCTCCCACCCCGACCACGCCACGATTCGGCTCGATGACTGGCATCGAGTGGCAATGAACACCGAGAACAGGTCGAGGGCCATGGCGCAAGTGGCTTTTCTGGACTAAACTCTTGGGGATTTCGCAGGACACCGCCCAGCAGGCCAGCGGGCTGCCGTGCCCCTGCGGGAGACCGCTCAGGCGAAGCGGCGCGGAAAGACGGCCGCATCTTTGTCCTCGGGGGGCATGACCGGCCCGAGCCGGGAGAAGGAGACGAAGTCTTTCGTCTCCGCCAACGACACCAATGGTCCGCCGGGCGAGAAGGCCGTGTAAGCGATGATCCACCGGTCGCGGTCCTCGATCCAGACTTCCGCTTCCTGAGGATTTTCCGCCTGGTTCTCCGCGATCAAACGTTCCTGCCAGAGATTGATCGCCGCCTTTGCACCGCGCACAGTATCTTCACCCCGCGAAGGCTTTTCCAGACTTGCGCTTTGCTGCACCGGCTCGCTGTTGGCCGCCTCCCGCACTGGAGGCGATGTCCTTGTGACGGTGAGCCGTGGGGCCTTGCCAGGCGATCGGGAAGCGGGAATAATCAAGGCCGCTGAGCAGGCCCTCGAGCGGCTCCGATAGCGGGTCGAATGATCTGTTCGGCAGGGTCCAGCGTCACAAACACAACTCACAAGGGAGCGAGCCATGAAACTGCAACGACGAGGCTGGCCTTGGTGTGTCGTACTGTTCTGCCTGTCTCTGCTGCTGATTCGGTGCGGCGACACCGCCCGGGCATTGGACTTCCCGGGTCCCGCTCCGAAAGAAGCCCAGGCCCGCGTCGATGACGCCGGCTTCGTTTTGGAAAACCAAGTCCT
>JBDRTC010000401.1:0-3789 GCA_043824335.1 Planctomycetota bacterium
GTAGGGCAGGAGAACCTCTTGTGCCCGGGGTCCAATGTAGATCCGCCGCTGCCGGTCGTGATGTTCTGTCTTGTGGGTTTCGGGGATATAGCACCAGACATCGCCGGAACGGTCAACGTCACACGGGCGGATCAGGCAAACCTCACTGGGGCGACAACCAACCAGCCGATGGAAGCGGACCATGTCGGCCACCGCGGGAGGTAAGTATAAGAGTGTGGTGTCGACCACTTCGTCCGGGACTGGACCAATCGGTTGCGGTTCACGCGCCTCGGTCCGACCCTTCTTCAGACTCGGCGCGGTCGTCACGGCGCGGTACACCGCCTCCGAGACCAACTCCTGCGAGGCTGCCCAGCGAAACATCCGTTTGATGCGGGCGACGTTTTCATTGATGTACGGGCGACTGTGCCCCGCGTCGACCATCCGCCGTTGAACGGCTTGGAGGGCGAGCGGACCGAAATCCCTTGCCCTCGTATGGCCGTAGATGTTTCGCAGGGACCGTAGGGCCACCTTGATCCCAGACGTCACCCCCGTGGACCGGCCGTCCTTGCGATAGTAGGTCTCTGCGAATTTCCAGTACCGGATGGCCAACTCGGTGACGGTCGAGTCGTCGGTGGGGTCGGGCGACGGTTCTCGCTTTCGAGCGAGCCATTCACCGATGAGCCGTTCGTATTCGACCTTGCTGCCCCTGGTGCCGTACCTGCCGAGGTAGTGGTCTACCCCGTCGATGGTGACGACGGCTTGCCCTGATCCCCGATGACGGCGGTACTTGGGTGTGGAGTGGATGAGCCTCGGCATTGTGCGAACCCCCAATCTAGGTGCCATCAAAACGGTAGTCTACCGTTTTGCGCTCCGGATTTTGGGCCGCACCGCCGACCGCCGGCGGGTACATAAGTCCAATGTTCGGCGGTATTTAGAACGAATCGGGGCGACTGGATTTGAACCAGCGACCTCTGCGTCCCGAACGCAGCGCTCTATCCAGGCTGAGCTACGCCCCGGCAAGGCATGAGAAATCGCATTATACGTTGGCGACCGCTCCGGTCAACGGCGAACCCTGCGTGATACCGCCAGAATCTTCCACGTGGGTTCGAGCGTCGACAGGCACGCGGAGGCGATCCAGGCGAGAAAGCCCCCCATCTGAAATGCCCGCCGTGGTGCCCGCGACGTACCTCCGGACCGTGCCGATATGCTTCCGTGACCGTTGACGGACAACTCGACGTACGGCTCGGTGTTGAAATTCGATTCGCTTTCCCATGACCGTTCACGGGAAAACCGTATGTTCATGGTCATGATGGCGGAATGTGCTTGTGGGTTGCATCTTGCCGGCCGAGGGATTATCAATGGCAACACATGCCACCTGTGCCCCGGGGCCCGGCAACATGAGCGCGCTCGGCTGGATTGACTGGACGATCTTCTCGGGATACCTCGTCGTGGTATTCCTGCTGGGGCTCTGGTTCATGCGCGAGCAGGAGACGAGCGAGGACTACTTCGTCGGCGGGCGGCGGATGAAGTGGTGGGCGGTGGGCGTGTCGCTGTTCGCCACCGCCTTCAGCTCGCTCTCCTTCGTGGCCTTGCCGCGCGAGGGAGCGTATGCCGACTACCACCTCTTTGTAACCTACCTCTTCATCCCCCTGGTGATCACGCCGGTGTTGTGGTGGCTCTTTGTGCCGGTCTACCTCCGCCTGGGCGTGACCAGCGTGTACGAGTATCTCGAGGTCCGCTTCAACCGCACCATGCGGCGGCTGGGCACGCTCCTCTTCGCCCTTTACGCCATCGGCTGGATGGGGAGCATGGTGTACGCCACGGGCCTGATCCTCAAGGCGGTGCTCAATCTGAACGAGTCGCAGTTTACGTGGATGGTGATTGCCGTGGGACTCTTCGCCACCCTCTACACCACGCTGGGTGGGATCAAGGCCGTAATCTGGACCGACGTGCTCCAGGCCGTAACCCTGGGCGGCGGCATGCTGGTCGTGCTCGTGCTGGCGGTTCAGAAGATCGACGGGGGCCTGGCCACGGTCGTCGAACTCGGCCTCGAGCACGGCAAGTTCCAGATGTTCGACTTCCGCGTCGATCTCACCGAGCGAAACACGTTCCTCTCGGCCTGCTGCCTGGGGCTGTTCGTCTACCTGCCCGGATATACGACCTCGCAGGTCACCGTGCAGCGCTACGTTTGCATGTCTGACCTTCGAGAAGCCCGGCGGGCGCTTTTGATCAACGCGCTGGTGGCCACCCTGGTCGCCGTGTTGTTCTTTTTCGTGGGGACCACCCTGTTTGCCTTCTATCATCAGCCCGGCGCCGCCGGGTTCCCGGAACTGGAGAGGCAGGACCAGCTCCTGCCCCATTTCGTGCTTGCGGAGCTTCCTTATGCCGGCCTGACCGGTTTGCTCCTGGCCGGCCTGTTCGCCGCGGTGATGAGCACGATCGACAGCGGCATCAACAGCCTGACCGCCGTGGTGGTTTACGACTGGCTCTCGGGCCGAGACCTGCCGGTCGCCTGGAGCCGTTTTTTGTGCGGTCTGTTCGGCGCCGCCGTGATTGGGGCAGCCCTCGTGGCGTCGCGCATGGACAAGCACGTGATCGACATCATTATTGGCATCGCCGGCTCGTTCCTCGGGCTTCTGCTTGGCGTGTTCCTGGTGGGGATGCTGGTGCGCCGGGCGAACACGGGCGGAGCCCTCGTCGGCCTGGCTGCCGGGGCCATGAGCCTGGCCTTCGTCTGGACCCAAACGAGTATCCACGGCTGGTGGTACGGGGCCTACACCTGCCTGCCCACGTTCGGCGTGGGCGTGCTGGCAAGCTACCTCTTTCGGCCGCCGCGCCTGGCTCAATTGAGAGGACTGGCGAGGACCAAACAATGAAAATTGCACGAAGAAAACCGCGAGCGGCCAACGTGGGCGTCTTCGGCGTGGGGCACTACCATTACTGGCCGCAGTTCGAGGGCCTGTTGGACGAGATGCACCGGAAGATCGAGGTTCTCGTCCACAAGGTCGAGTCGCACGAGGTGGACGTCACGAATTTCGGCCTGGTTGACGACGCCCAGGGGGCCTACGCCCTCTTGCCCAGGCTGAAGGCCGCGGATCTCGACCTCGTCTTCTGCGACATGGTCACCTACGCCACCAGCTCGACGTTCGGCATCCTCATCCGCGATCTCGACGTGCCGGTCGTCCTGGTCGCCCTGCAACCGCTGGAGGCCCTCGACTACTCGAAGGCTTCCACGCGCGTGCAGCTTGCAAACGACGATTTCTGCTCGGTGCCCGAGTTCACCGGCGTGGCCGTTCGCATGGGGAAGCGGCCGCCGCCGGTTATCCTGGGAACGCTCCACGACGACCCGGTCGCGGAGGCCGAGATCGTCGAGTGGTGCAACATCGCCAAGGTGCTCCACGACCTCAAGAGGGCGCGGATCGGACATTTTGGCCACGTGCTCGAATCGATGCTCGACATGCACTCCGACCCCACGGCCTTCACCGCGGCGTTCGGGTGCCACATCGTCCAGACCGAGCCGGACGATCTCCTGCGGCTGGAGCGGACCGTCAGCGACGACGAAATCGAAGCCAAGAGGGCACGGATCCTCCAGATGTTCGACACGCCCGATCCCAAGTCGGACCCGATCACCCGAAAGCTCACCGACGAGGATCTTCACGTGGCGGCGCGCGTGGCGGTCGCGCTGGACAAGTTTGTCGAGGAAAAGAGCCTCGACGGCTTGGCCTACTACTACGAGGCGGAAGAGGGAAGCGAAATGCGGCGGCTGGTGACGAACCTGATCGTGGGGAACTCGCTTCTGACGGCCGCGGG
>JBDRTC010000402.1:0-10630 GCA_043824335.1 Planctomycetota bacterium
TTCGGCAGCGCCACTACGTCGGCCAGTATCCAGTCGACCTCGACGTCCGCCTTACGGGCCTTCTGGGCCGCGATGGCCAGTGCCGTGGGCGAGACGTCGACGCCGGTGACCTCGAACACCTTGCACGCCAGATAGATGGGGTTGGTACCCTAGCCTCATCCGAGCACGCTCGCACGGCCCGGCTTGAACGTCTCGTCCTCGACGGCCTTGACCAGGTGAGAGCATGGCCGGCCGACGTCCCAGCCAGGCAGCTGCTCGCCGCGATAGGGGGCGTCCCATCGCTCCATCAGCCCGGCGCCCTTGGGTCCGTGAGGCATCACGCCGGACGGCAGCAGCCGGCCGGGCACGATCGCTGTTCCGTCGGCCGCAGTGATCTCGATCTTCCCCGCCGCGGAACCCTCTCGAGGCAACGTCAACCGGAAGACCTTCTCTTGCCCTGCAACGGTCAATTCCATGCTCTTGTCATTCCCGGCCACCTTCGGACGTGTCGGGGTGTCCTGTCCGGCGTTTCGGCCGAGATGGAACACGTGGAGGAACCGGACTTCGTTCGACGTTTGCTTAGGAGTGATCTCCACGCGGAACCCTGTGGGCCGGTCGCCGCGGGCGGGCCGCGTGGTCTTCTCCGGCGTGGCGCCGGCTGGGAGCACAGTTTCGCCGAGGACTTCGGTGTCCCCTGCGGTGACGCGGAACCGGCCAGCTTCGATCTTCGGTTCCGCGGCACTTCGTAACATCCAGCGGATCGACAACTCCGAGCTCGGCGATCGGACCACGTCCTCCACGACGAGCGTCGACGGTTTCAACAGGAAGATCCGTCGGGTAGCTTGTTGCGGCCGGTTCCCGTCTTCGGTGGCGGGTCCACGCGACATGTCGGCCAGTGCGTAGACAAACCACCGGTTCTCCTCGAATGCGAGGATTTCGCCCGCTCCGGAATGTCTGCGGCTGCAGGCGTGTTTTCGGACGAGTTCGAGCGACTCCTCCAGCGGTTCAGCTCCACCGCAACGGGTCACCAGCGTGGCAAGATCGACCGCACCGAGCGACGCGACGAGGTCTTGCCGTTGGGGATTTGGCTGGCCCGTCACGGGTTTGCCGGCAACCATCGCGAGGACCAAGGTTGCCAAGAGAGCCAATCTACACCGAAACCGTCGATTTCTGCCAGACATCTGACGATCCTCCTTCGAAGGTTGTGTGCGGAGCCGGCCCGCAGTGGCCCCACACACAACTGCTGCCGGTATGGGTCATATTCCACCCTCACTCCGAGCGTTCATTGTCGGCCGCGCTGCGGCCGCCGTCGAGAACCTCGCAGATCACGCGGAAGCCGACGTCGAAGACGAGTTGGTCGGGCGGATAGGCGAGCCGGAAGGCGGAGCGGCACCGCTTGGGACGATCGTACCAGGAACCGCCCCGGACCACCATCCGGTCCGCGGCGCCAATCGCCTCGTGGCCGTCCGTAGCGTGGTATGGATAGGGGCGGTAGGCCGAGCGGGTCCACTCGGCCCCGTTGCCGTGCATGTCGAACAGGCCCCAGGGATTGGGCGCGAACCTACCCACGGGGGCCGAGACGCGGAAACCGTCGTTGAAGCGGCAATCGGCGGGCCGCCAGGGCGGAACGGCACCGGAGGGGAGCGCCCAGCCGAAGGTATCGACGGCGTGGTTGGAAACATCCGAGAGGTTACCCACCGTCGAGAAGTCGTCGTCCAGCGTCCCGTACCAGAGCGGCGTGGCGGTTCCCGCCCGGCAGGCGTACTCCCACTGGGCCTCGCTGGGCAGCGTGAACCGGCGGCCGGTCTTCTCCGAAAGCCAGCCGCAGAAGGCCGTCGCCTCATTCCAGGAGACGCGGACCACCGGCTGCCGGGGCTCGTTCACGGGATACCCGCGTTCCCGGTGATCGAACTGGAGAAAATCGCCCGTCTCCAGGCGGCTGTCGTGAGTGGGGTCGAAGCGGGCATACTGGGCGTTGGTGATCTCGCAGCGGCTCATCCAAAAGGGTCGGTCGATCGCCACGCGGCAGGCCGGTCCTTCATCCGCCGCGCCGTCGGGATCGCCCATCACGAACTCGCCGACAGGGATCCTCACCAGGTCCAACGAAATCCCGTCGGGCAGTTCCACCGCCACCGTGACGGGCTCGCTGCCATCTCCCTGTTGGCGCCGCCGGGCCTCTTCGAGACCGAACGGCCAGCCGGGACACTCCGCGGCCACGGCAGCCGACGCCGGTTCAAGCGGCGGCGCGACCGGGTCCACAGCCACGGCCACGGGCGGCGCGACCGCTTCCGGGTCGTCATCCCGGCCCGTATAGAGCTTTCGCATTTCACGGCGACGACGGTGCTGGTTCTCCACTCGCGCCGTGCCGCACACCTCGGTCCAGGTGCCGTGGAAGGGCGTGTGCAGGTCGATCCAGGTGATCAGGCGGTCCCAGGCCTCGTCGTCGAGTTGTACGCCGGCGTGCCCCTTGCGGAGCATCTGCACCAGCTTCGTCGTGTCGGCGTGGAACTCGCGGGGTGCCAGCATGTGCAGATCGCTCTCGATTGTGGGCGAGCGGACGAACTTGCGCAATTCCAGGTACGAGGGGGAGAAGTGGGCCGCCTGGTTGTAGTCTCCGCTGGCGGCCTCGACGTTGACGTCGGGCCGGTCGGTCAGGTCGGCCAGCGTGGGGCCGTCGGGCCGGGGTTTGCCGTCGTGGCAGCCAACGCAGTGTTTGTCCAGCACCGGCTGCACCTCGCGGCGGAAGCTGAACCCCCGGGCCGGCCCGTACCAGGGCTCAATCTCCGAGGGCGGCCTGGTAGCCGCGATGGCAGTGCGTGCCGGCGGGCTGGTGTTCTGGTGCTCGTGGCAGCCGACGCAGGAGAGGACCTCGCCCGGCATGGCCGTGAACCAGCTTCGCATCAGTTGGATCGCTTTCCCCTCGGCGTCAAGCGGCTGAACGGCGATCGGCGTGCAGGCGGGCACGCGGAACCTTGCCGAACCGTCCTCTTCGACCGGCACCGTGCCCACGATTTGCTTGACGTCCCAGGGGCCGTCCAAACCCACGCGGTCGACCTGCCCGCCCATCCCCTGGTACGAGAAGTGGTAGCTGATCAGCCGCAATTCCTTGACGGTTCCCCGGGGCACGCCCTTGAGCCCGCCCCCGGAGTAGACGTCGGCCATGAACACCACGGCGTCGTCGCGGCGGGGATCGACCTTGTCGGGCAGAGTCGGCGGCTTGGGCGTCTTTCGCAAAGGGATCGGCTCCAGCATGGCGTAGCCCGGCTGTTCGCACAACCGTACCATGTTGTCGAACACGTCGACAAGGTATATACCCCACACGGACTGTTGATTCGGCTGGCACGCCACGAGGAAGTGCTTCTCGCCGAGGGGGTACGGGTGCAGGAACTTGGGCCAGCTTTGGCTGGCCAGGCCGTCCAGCAGAATCGGCTCCACTGCCTGGCCGCGGCCGGGAATCCGCTGCACGGCCCCGTCGGCCTCGAAGCGGCCCCGGGCAGGGTCGAAGATCACGAGTTCCCCCGTTCGCCCGGGCGCGTGATGGCCGCCCACCACGGCGACCACCTTGGTGGGATGGCCGGGGACAGGCCGGGCGAAAAACATCGCGTTGGGCCAGTAGGAGTTGCTGCCGTAATACTCCATCTGCTCGGTGCCGTCCGGATTCATGTGAAACAGAATCCGGTAGAAAGCATGCGGCATATCGGTGTACTCCCAACGCAGGTAGAGCACCCGGCCGTTGTTGAGCACCGTGGGGCACCAGTTGTGCTCTTGGTCGACGGTCAACTGCCGGATCGCCCCCTTCGGATCCCACAGGTATAGGTTCGTCACGTGCGAACCGCCGCGGACGCAGGGCACGCCTACGAACGGGGCCGTGGAAGAAAACACGATCCGGCCTTTCTCCAGTTCGTACTCGACCAGGGGATTCTCGCTGCCGCCGGGAGACCGCCCCAGCAGCATTCCGCCTACGGGCCCGCCCAAGGCGTAAAAATCGGCAAACGCCGGGAAGCCGCGGTCGCTCAGGTCGATGGGCCGCCCCGTGTTCTGCCCGGGGGTGCCCGCGGCCAGGATGTCGCGGAAGACCGGATGTTGCGGCACCAGGGGAACCAGGGCGGCGGGGCTGGCGTCGTCGCCGGGACCACCCCGGCGCGGCGAGACGGGTTCGACGCGCAAGGCGTGGACCATCCCCAAGGCAGCCCCGGAGAGAAACAGGCCGTGCCCGCCAGCCACGTATGCCCGCAAGGCCTCCAACGAACGCGGATCGTAGACGCTTCCCGACTGCTCGATCGAATCGCCCTGGTGATACCAGACCACGTCGAACGCATCGAGCGCGACCGGCTGGCCCTGCCGGTCGACGAATTGCCCGCCGCCGGCCGCCACGACGAGGGATGCCGAGGCGATTTCCTCGGCCAACTGCCAGGCGGCGTGATCCTCCGGGCCCAGCTTCTCGACGGAACTTTCCGCGACCAGAAAGGCAACGGTCCGCTCCGGCGGGCCGGCGGCACCGCTGCTCCGGCACGGGGCGACAAGAGCCACGCAAGTCAATAACATGGGCCACGGCCCGACGCGTTCAGTGAATCTCACAATGCGTGTTCCTCAGTTCACATTATCCGACATTCTCCATTTGGGTTAAGCCTGAAACCGATCCAAGATCGTCGCGGTGACTATTGTAACATCGCGCCCCCCTTTCCCCGTGTCCAGCGCGTCGGGCTTGTCCCCATTTTCTCGCCTGCGGCCCCTATTTCGGGACCCCACCGCCGGAATTCCGGCCCGACAGGTCCCTTGGTTGGGCTTGCGCTCTCGGGATTCCGATTTAACCACCGTGCCTGAAACACTCCCATGGGGGGCTTCCTGACCGCGTTTACGGTTCAGGTACTCGGATGACACTGTCGCCCACATCGTGGAAAGCGAGATGCGGACATGGTATCTTGGGTCGCAAGTTCCTGGCGGCGGCCCGGTGATCGCTGTCGTTCGGCACTTGAATGAGAGTCGCACTCACAAGGGAAACACAAGATATGGCATTCACGGCACTTGGGACGGCTGATCTGGTCCATAGAGCCCTAAAGACCGGCACGGTCATACCGGGTTTCAACATCCCGTACCTTCCCATGATGGAACCGGTGGTCCGAGCCCTGCGCGACACAAACAGCTTCGGGCTCGTCATGGTGGCGCGGCTTGAATGGATGAAGTTCGAGTCGGGAAGTCTGGAGGCAATCCGCGACGAATACGAACGGGTGAAGGACCTTAATCACACACGCCTTCATCTGGACCATGTGCCCGTGATCGACGAAGATGACCTCAGCGTCGACTACAAAGAGATCGTCGAGCGCGCCGTCAGGGCGGGCTACGGTTCCGTCATGGTCGATGGCTCACGTCTGCCGCTCGACGGCAACATCGACTGCACAAAGGCAGTTGTGGAGATAGCCCACGCTGCCGGGATCCCTGTTGAAGCGGAGTTGGGCGCCATCATGGGCCACGAGGCCGGTCCGCTACCGCCCTATGATGAGCTCTTTGAATCGGGTCGGGGGTTTACCGATCCCGCCCAGACAAAGCGTTTTGTCGAGGAGACGAATGTTGACTGGCTTTCCATAGCTATCGGGAACATCCACGGAGCGATATCGGCCGCCAGAAAGAGTGAGAGGAAGATCGAGGCGCGGCTGGATATCAACCGCCTCGATGACATTCGGGAAGCGGCCGGCATCCCTCTGGTCCTGCACGGAGGCACCGGAATCAGCAAGGACTACATCATCAAGTCGATCCAACACGGCATTGCCAAGGTGAACGTGGCAACAGCGATCCGCCAGCCTTATGAAAAGGCAGTTCAAGAATCTCTCGCCGCGGGGCAGGAGGCAGTCTACCGTGCAATGCTTGCCATCATTCGTGAAGACCTGGAAATTGGGAACAGTGCAGCACGGCTTGCGTAAGAGGATAGGCAAATGGACAAGCTCTTCCTTGCGCTGTATTCCGGCACTCGCGTTTCGCACGATGATCGCCCGGGTTGGCGGGAAGGACTCCGATCCTTGACTTGCCTCTTTCCGTGGGCTAGCCTCAGCGTCGTGTTAGGGGGTGCGTTCTCTCTCCCCGGAGTGGTCAGAGGTCCGCGAGACGGACATCCACCGTGGCCATGGTTCATAGGAAAGGTTGCTTTATGAACGCTGAAACCTTCAAGAGAGTCACCCTCTCCGTTGGAGTGGCGATGATCGTCGCCGTCACAAGCCGGGGAGTGCTGGGCGCTCGGCTCGAAGTTCCCGTCAACACCTTCAAGTACACGAAGCAGGGGAACTACGTTTGCAGGCCGGATCGGCGCGACCTGATCCAGATCGTCCATCCCTGGACCACGTCCAAGGCGGGAGATTTCGGCCAACTGGAGGCCCAAGTGACGATCCCGGCCGGCGCCGAGCCGCCGTTTACCCTTGCCTTCTACGTGATGGACGACAACTACACCGGGTCGAGCAACACGGGCGCGGATTGGATCAACCGGGACGTGCGTGCCGGCCATCGTTCCCGCCAGGCGCTGGTAGACGGCCAGGTGGTCTGGCAGGAGGACACCTGCCTGGACGACGTATCGCAGCACTACCTGGTGGACATCAGCGAGGAGGTGAAGCCGGGGGCGACCATCACGCTGGCATTCCGCCTTTGGGAGGCGGTCGACAGCGGCGTAACCATGCCGGGCGACGTTTACATCACCGAGCACTACGCCACCCAGGTCGCCACGGCAGTCAAGGAGGTGGTCAAGGACCGGTACGAGACGAAGAGCTACTGGGGAGACGTGGCCGTCTATACCGGATCACGGCCGAAGCCCGAGGAGATCCCCTGGGGCGGCGAGGTCACGCTGAAGCCGCCGCGGCCCAAACTCGCCGAGGCGGCCGCGCAAAGCCAGGGCAAGGTATCGGTGGCACTGGAGAACGAGGAACTGCCCACTCCGATACGCCCTGCTACAGCCTGATCCAGAACTGTGACGGGGCGTTCGATCACTGGAATCTGACGGGCGACCCGGACGGCTACGGATACGGCGTCGGGATTGCGGAGCATATTCGAACCAGCCCGAACATTGGGCGCGGCGGCTCGACCAGGGAACAGGGGTGGCCGATCCTCTCGATGTTGGCGGCTGGGCGGCAGACCGGAGAGGCAAAGTACCTCGACCACGCCAGGGTCCTAGCCGAGACCGCGCTTGGCTTCATGGAGCGCCGAAGAGGCACCTACATCGAAGTTCACGGCAGCGTGTCGTACCGGGGGCCGACTCCCTTTATGTACGGGATCCTGTGCACGGCCCTGCGACAGTATCATCTGAGGACCGGCGACGAGCGTGCGGCGTTGGTCGTTGCCCGGCTGGCCAACGCCGTCTACGAGGAGTCGCACGATCCGCTGCACTCGAAGACGCTGCCGAATATCGACTACTACTACTCGCCCAACCCGTACCTGCGGGGCGACGACGGCTTCACGCCGATCACCCAGCTCAACTTACGCGGCTTTCCGCCGCGCCGGCAGGGCGAGGACCTCCGGCGAGTTCGGAACTTGCTCGGAAACGGGAGTGCCGGGAAGCGCATGGCTCGCCGGGCCGCCCTCAGGGTCTCGCATGGGGATTCGACTCACGGGCGTTTCCGAGTAACGTTGGATGTTGCCCCGAAGGAGATGCCATGCCCATCCCAACGTGCGGCGGTAGGTGTGAAACAGCCCGTACATGCCGAAAGCCTGCACACCGGCATCGATCAGTCTCGCGCGGGCCTTGAGATACGCCCACCGGCGGGCCTTTTTCCAACGAGAATAGCGCCGGACTTCTTCCGGCGGCCGGGTCTCGGCATCGGCGAAAGGGATGGCCGACTTCGAACGAACGAGCGCTATGAGCAGGCGAATGGGGTTGAAGAAGTAGGTGTACCCGGCCAGCAGGTTCAACTGCTTGGTCCACGGTCGTGGAAGCTTCGAGGCAACGACGTAGTTTCCATCCACGATGTGCGGTTCGATTGGCACTCCATTCACCTTCTGGATCGCAAGTCCCGACGTGTACGTGTCCTCGTACCACTTCGAGCCCGGCGAGGGGGTGAGCATCAGTACCTGCGTGTACAGTGCCCCGGCCTTACGCAGTATTCGCAATTGGTTGAGGAGTCCGTAGTTGCTCTTCCACGTGACCAAGGGTTGCGAGTCGTGGTGCATCATCATGGGCACGGGCTGAATCCCGTTTTCCCGCAACAAGCGGAGCGCCTCGAGCGTCTTATCTCCATTCTGTCCCTTGCTCACCAGGGACCCTGTGATGTCTTCCACTCCCAGCCACAACGCCTTCAGTCCCGACTGGCGAATGATCGGAAGGTGCTCCTGCATGCGGATCGTGTCATGGATCGTCGCTTCAGTGGCCCACCGAATTTTACAGTGCGGCCGTTTGCCAGTGCTTGCTCTGCGCGCCAGTGTCTCCGCAATGTCCAGCGCGCGACTCGGATCGTTGAAGAAATTGTCGTCCGTTCCGAAGAAATTGATGATGCGGTAGGTGTTCGCAATCTGTTGCATCTCGTCGGCCACGCGCTCGCCGCTTTTTACCCGGTATTGCCGCTGGTTGTAGGCTGGAATCGGGCAGTAGGAACACCGGAATCTGCAACCCACGGTCAAGACGATGGACGAGGCGAGGCAGTGCTTGCGGACGCGGTTCTCAGGCAGGGCGCGGGACCCCAGTGTCGATTCGGCGCTGGGCGGCTCCAAAAGCTGATACCCAAGAACGGGATGGGGCAACTCGTCGAGGTCGCCCAACAGACGTTGGATTCCCGTGTCAACCAGCTCTTCGATCGGGCCATCGGCTGTCTCGGAACGGCTGTAGACCAGCCCCGGTATCTCGTCCAGCGCACCGCCGTCACGCGCTCGGAGAAATGTCGACCGAAGAGATTCTCTGCTGGCTCGCATCGAAAGCAGGACTTCCAGCAGACTCAACAACACATATTCTTCCCCAGTCACCGCCACGTCGGCGCCCCAAGGGTTCTCGATATCGTCGCTGAAGACCTTCCAGGGTTCATAAATCACCCGGGGGCCGCCGGCAACGATCAACGGTCGCTGTGCAGGGTCGATTTGGCACGCATCCCGGATCAGCCGGTCGCACTCGGCCGAGTGAAGGTGCATGGTCGACACCATGAATAGGTCGGGAATCCGGCCATCGAGTCGCATTTGCGAAGGTCGGAAGTTCTTGTTCCATTGTTGGAGCACGATGCGCGTCTTCGTGAACCCGACATCCGCCATCGCCGAGCCAATGGCTCGCACGCCGGCGGGGACGATTCTCAAATCGCAGCCAATGAACGGCAGAATCCTTGTACGATGGTCGAAGGCGCACGCGATCACGGTGGTCAAGTCATCCCGGGGTGCCAGGTTGCGCAGACGCAACCGTAGGTTAACCATTTCACCAGGACGCAGCAGCTCATCGCCCCGCTCGCGGCAAGGGAGTTCCATCTCCGAGTTCTCCGAAAAGGAAGGACGATGGCCATGAAGGCGGGTTGTCGCCTACTCACACCGCCGGCATCCATACCGGGGGATCCGTCCGCTGGCTAACGGCAACACAGGCAGGCATGCCGGCGGCCCCAATCGGTAGAGTCTTCTTAATCGGCAAGCTTGAGTTTGCTACGCCAGCAGATTCGCGGCGCACTGGCCTTTTCCTGGTAACCTGCGGCGGCAGGGAAGTCCGGGGGGCGGAAGTGGGAGCCGACTGCCAACAGCATCCCCAATCATGCAGGGGTATGACATGGGCGCCTTTCAATCTGCCAAAGGCATGAGCGGAGCCGAGCCTACCCCTCACAGGGGGCAGTGACAAGCACGAGCTACTCCTCACGATCACGGCCGCAAGCACCATCGAAGCTCCGGCAATCCCTGAAATCCCGGGCGTCAGCCAGCGTGTCAGAATACCTTCGAATTACGGCGTGTCTCAAGAACTCCCTTGTGTCCTGTTCGCGTTGCACCGCTGGGTAGGCTAACCATTCGCGGAGAGACCAGACATGGTCGGTCAGTCCTGCGGCCATGGCGGGAGAACGAGGGGCCCAGTGGCCATCGGACATCCGGACTCGGAGTGTTCGCACCGGCCAGCAGAAATTGCAGGTGTACATCGTGAAATAGGGCACCGCCACGTGAACGTCCCAGTCCTTCGAGAAGCAGTACGTCTTGCGTACGCCGCGGCCCTCGCCGATGTGCTCCATCACAGATGCGATTTGCTCCTCCGGCAGGGTCGCCCCAAAAAAGATCGTGCCTTTGCGCTCCGAAAAACGCGACTTACAGGTACGGCAACGAAGCATGCGTCGGGCGTTGTTCGGTCCTCCATGACACAATCCCTTGAAAACAAACCACTTACGACTCGTTGCGCCCTATGCCACAACACCCACCCAGCGTGCAATATCAGTAGGACACAAGGCGATTTCCTGCCCATCCTCGACGGCGGCTACAGCCTCCAGTACAGCCCACTCATGGAGTACCGCGAGGGCAAGGGAATGGTGCTGTTCTGCCAGATGGACGTGACGGGCCGGAGTGGGAGCGATTCAGCTTCGAAGTGCAATCCAGCGATACGGCCGAACAACGGACACGTTTGCAGATCTGGTACGGCGGCGCCGGAAAACTGTGGCTCTCCGACGTGCGCGTGGAACCCATCACCAACCCCACGGAGGGCCGGTGGCTCGATGGGCTTTACCTGGATGTACCC
>JBDRTC010000403.1:0-7618 GCA_043824335.1 Planctomycetota bacterium
ATTATCTATCGTAGGCGAGGGGAGCATGGAGTTGGCGGCGCTGGGGGTGCGGGGCGCCAGCGACGGCGTCCATGTGGAAGTCCTCGACTTCGACGACGACAACTGCCGTGTGGACTGGCGGCCTCTAGGAATCCTAGTGCCGCTGGGCGAGCCGATCCGCGCGAGGTTGACGCTGTCGGATTCCCATCACTACCAGCTCGATGTCGCCGGCCGGCAGTTCCGAGGACTCTGTGCCAAGCCGTTAGAGGCGTACACCGCGCGGATCGGCGCCAATGTCATGCGGCAGAACGACCTCTTGCGCACGACCAGGATCCGCGCCGTGGTAAGCCGATGGGACTTGACCGGCGGCAGCACACCGTACCGCCGTTCGCCGCTCTGGGAGGCCGCCCGGCCACTCTACCGCTTCCACTGCAAGCAGTTCGCGTTGGACGAAAACGGCCCCTTCCATGGCAGTGTTCCGCGGGTGGGGGTGAATCTGTCGATTCCGCAGGGACGTTGGGCCGGCATGAATCACCGCAACCCTTATCTGCTTGAGGCCAACATGGGCGACAAGCAGGACGGCGTGCTCATCGTGGACGAGCCATTCCTCGGCCCGGCCGGCACGATCGCGTTTTACGGGCTGCCGCTGCCGGATGGACAGGGCGCCAGTGCGCTACTCGATTCACCGCCCCTTCAACTCGGATTTGTGAAGAAGGAAGAGCACCTGCAAGCCTACGCCCGCTTGGGCCAGAGCGTGATGCAAGGCGAGCCCATGCCCGTAAAGGCCGCCGGCCTCTACGCTTGGCGATGGCAGAGCGGCGACGAGCAGCTCCGCATGGAATTCGTCCACGTGGCCGCCGATGGTAAGCTCACGCCCGTAGGCGCTGGCCTGCTCCCGCCGCTTGCCCACTTGAAAGGGCCCGTGCGATGGATGAACGACGCGGCCGGCAAGGCACCGCTCGGTGGAAGAATCACGTCGCTCGGCGTCTGGACACGGGCGCTCACCGATGATGAACTAACACGCCTGGGCCGGTACTGAGGACAAGTCTCGGAATATTTCAGTTGCGCGGGTATCACAAATGACAGCGAACCTCTCGTTGGCGGGCGGCGTCTTTTCTCTGCTGGTTTGTCTCTCATATTGTGCTGCAGGAGAGCAAAGCGCCTCCGCTTTGTCACCGGACTGGATATACCAACGAACGATTACTCTCGACCCGGCCACTTCACGGCCCGGCTCCGTGCTATTGGTGCTCTTGACCACCGATACCATGGGGAATCCTTATCAGTTCGTCAAAGAAGACGGTTCAGATCTCCGCTTTACCGGCCCCGATAAGGAGACCCCGCTCGGCTACTGGATCGAATCCTGGAGCAACACTGGGAAATCGAAGATTTGGATCAAGGTGCCGAAACCAGGGACGGGCAAATTCCATGTCCATTACGGAAATCCGAAGGCCGTTTCACTCTCCGACGGAGCAAGCGTTTTTGACTTCTTCGACGATTTCAACGACGGCATCTGGACGAAGTACCCTGGGAATCCGGTGATCACGAGCACGGAGCCGTGGGAGGCCCGGGCGATCTGCGAGCCTTCGATCCTGCACGAAGACGACCGTTTCAAGATGTGGTACATGGGCTGCGCGACGTCGGTCGGGCGCAATGCCGCCCTGGGATACGCCACCTCCCCGGACGGCTTGGCATGGACGAAACACCGAGCCAACCCGATCCTCCGCGACCCAAAAGAGGCGGTGATCCGCACGACTGTCCTGAAACACCAGGGACCTTACTACCTTTTTGCCAGCGACCACCAGTGGACCCCGGAGGCCGGAGTCATCAACCGCTGGACTTCCACAGACGGCCTCCATTGGACCGACAAGACGACCGTTCTCAGGCCCACAGAGTCCTGGGAGGGACACTATCACAATGTGGGTGTCGTCGTCGACGAGGACGGGACCTGGCAAATGCTTTACACGACCGACGGTCCCTTTGGGTACGCGTATTCGCAGGACGGACTGCACTGGACGAAGTACGAGGGCAATCCGGTCATTCAGGGCTTTTATGGCGGAGACCCGGGCCTGGTGAAGATCGGGGGCAGATATTATGCCTGGCATTCCCGGGCTGAAAAAGGGCATCTACGAATCTACTGTTCGTGGAGCCCGGACATGATTCACTGGAAAGGGATCTACAACGATCCCCAGATCGGCTATACCCAACCGTGGGAGCGCGGCATTGGAAGACCGGAAGTGCATTGGGACCGTCATCTCACCGACGCGGAACTCGTTGAGCACGACGGGAAAGTTCGCATGTACTATCAGGGCGCTCAGACTCCGATTGGAGTGGCGGAATTCGAGGGAACGTTTGCCGAATTGGCCGCCTGCTTGGAACGCCCTCCGCTCGAAAAGTGGGCGGAGTCGCACTCTGGCTGCGTGGAAAACGATGAATTGAAAATCTCCGACAACCAGACAGATGCCGATCCGATTTGCGAGCGGACGGCGCTATTCAGCGATCAGCATAAGTATGTGTTTCAGTACCGTGCCCGATGCTACGCCGGTTACCGCCAGGAGGCCGCCCGCGCAGAGAAAGAAGGCTGGGCTACCGAGACAGAATGTTACCCAGCTTCGATCTATCGAGCCCAACCGGTAATGCGGTACGTCGACAGTCGCACCTTCGCCCGCTTTCGGATGAAGGATAATGACACGACTTACTATGAAGAATACCACAACGGCGTTTGGACCAAGCCGGCGGGCGTGGGGCCGAATCACGCCTGCGACAACGACTGGCACCAGTGGAGAATCGTGGTGGACGGGGAGGACAACCACTTGTATATCGATGACAGATACGTCGGTGCCCACAAAAGCAGCCCGGCCTTCGTGGACCGAAACGACTTGAGAATCGGCTTCTCCGTTTACGGCACTTTTGCAGCATTTGATGACGTACAGGTGACAAGACATGGCTTTCATGAACCGAAAATGCAGATCGGGCCGCAGGAAACGACCTCGAACTAGTCTTCGATCTGAAGCCATTCACGCACGGCCGTCCATTGCTCGGAGGTCACGGCGGCCTGGTGGTGATTGAAAGACTGGCGGCCGGTGATTGATGGCATTATAGTGGCGATCGGTTGACCTGTGTTAGTCTGTGGAGAGAGTCCCATGAACCACGCAGTACTCGCTTACAATCGGACGCGCGTGCCTTGTTCTCGGAAGGTGCAGTACGCCGGCTTGCTCAGATCCGGTCCCGTTTTGCCGGCATTGGTGGCGTTGCTTGTCGCCTTGCAGATTCCTCTCTCGGCCTGTGGTGCCGAGCCGACACTGCTTCAACTCGACGACCTTTATCGCTGCGATCGCGTGACGCACTTGACCCTCATTGCCGATGCCAAAAGCGCGATCTACTGCCGACAGTGGATCGATCCGGACAAGCGAGCCTACCGTTACGCCCTCTGGCAAGTCGACGGTGAGGCCGAAAATCGGCGGCCGCTGGAAGAGGGCCAGCCCGACGCTCGTCAGCCTATGCTCTCCCCGGACGGCAGACGGGTGCTGTTCCTTTCCACGCGTCCGTTGCCCGACGGGACACCCGCTTTCACGCCGGTGCCGCCATATTCCGATCCGGCCACCGACGTCTGGCTTATCCCGGTCACCGGCGGCAAGGCGATCCCGCTGGGCGGAAAAGGCAAGCCGTACGGCCGCATCTTCAGCGACCGGTTCTACGGCAACATAGCTTTTTCACCGGACGGCAAACGTCTGGTGTTTGTCGCCGACGACGGACGGGACCGCCGGACGCCCGAGGAGATCGAAGCCGGCGTTTCGGTCGTACGCGAGGACCAAGGTGAAGGATACACCGGGTATGGACCGGCGCAGATCTGGGTAGTCGAGTTGGCCGACGACAATGCCGCACGCTTGCAGGAGGTCGAACGGCGACTCACGCCACGCAGCCTAGCGCCCATGCACAACCGGCTCAGGGCTCCGGACCGCGTGATCCGCTGGAAGAGCTTTGATGGTCTGGAAATCGAAGGCATCCTCACCGCCCCGCCGGAGCAAGTCGCCCAGCCGCCGTACAAGTTGATTGTGCATCCCCATGGTGGACCTCACCATCGGGCCAGCGGCGGGTCGTCCTTCGCCGTTCAACTGTTCGCCGCCAACGGATACGCTGTGTTTCAGCCGAATTTCCGAGGCTCAACCGGGTACGGCCCAAAATTTCTGGATGCCGATCGCTCGGATTTCGGCGGGGGCGACATGCGGGACATCCTCACCGGCATCGATTACCTTGTGGCCGAGGGGATCGTCGACGCCGATCGACAGTTCGTGTACGGAGTCAGCTACGGCGGATATATGACGTCTTGGCTAGTGGGCCACACGTCACAGTTTCGTGCGGCCGTTGCCCAAAACGCCGTCACCGACCTGAACGCCATGTGGCACCTGAGTGATCTGCAAAGCTGGACCGAGTGGGAGTTCGGCGGCTTGCCCTGGGAGGTGCCCGAGGCGATGCACAAGCATAGTCCGCTCAGCTATGCCTCCGATGTCCGCACGCCCACGCTGATCTTGCACTCTGCCAACGATCGGCGATGCCCATTGGCGATGGGGACGATGTTCTACCGGGCACTCAAACGGCACGGGGTGGAAACCCAAATGGTGATTTACCATGACGAAGGCCATCCGATCAAACAGCTCTCGCACCAGCGCGACGTGCTCCGCCGTGTGCTGGATTGGTTTCAGCTTCACGATTGAGCGGGCTGTTGGTGCTATCGACAGCCCAACTACGGGTGTAGACGGTGGCATATTGGGCCAGGGAGATCAGATGCGGTACGGCCGACCGAACGTGCTGTTTCGAAGCTACCTGTTCCCAGCGCTCGATTCGCTGCTGCCCAAAGACGTCTGGTTGATGAGCATGGAGAACTGGCACAACTCAGGCTCCGTGATGCACTTCTACGGCGACGTGGGCGGCCGAGAGCTGATCGTCATGCCGAGAATCGACGATGACGGATGCGAGCTACACATGCAAATGAACGCCATGATGTACGACCGGGACGAGATCATCCCCGGCAGCGCGAAGTACGGCGCGGCGGGAATCGTCGGGCAATTGAACAAAGAGCGCGGCCTGGAATGTAATGTTCGGTACATGGCCGAAGGGGCCTGGAACCCGCACATCAATTGCCGGACGTTCTACAACGGTTATCTACGTCGCATTTTCGGCCCCGATGCGAGGGACACGCTTTTGAAAGCATACCTGATGCTGGAAGAGAACGACCGGGAGCTGGGCTGGCATGGTCGCAGCGGCATCTTCATTGGTTACACCCGCTTCTCGCCAGTGCGGCTCCCTCTGAGAACCAGCGCCGCCCTTCAAGCTCGGCCGGAGGTCCAGCACGAGGTGCTGGAAAAGGAAATCAGCGCCGCGGTCGGGCAACAGCAGCGGTGGACCGACATGGCGGGTCGGTACCGACGAGCGCTTGACCTGCTACGTCAGGCGCGGCCGAAGGTGCTGCCCGGAGCACAAGCGGAATTGGACTACGTGATTTTCAAGACCGAAAGCTTCGCCGGCTATCTGGAAGTCTTGGCAGCGGGCTACGAGGCGGTGGCGGCCTTCGATCGGGCCTTGCTGCTGAAGAGCGGCGGGGACGAAGCCGCAATGTACAAACAGTTCGAAGCGGCGCAGACTGCAATAGACCGCGCGGATCGCCTGGCCCAAGAAGTCGCTCGGCAGATGATCCCCTACGTCCACATCCCTACGGAAAAGTATCTCCTCTTCCGATTCAACCAGAACGTGATCAGCTCGATCGAAGCACTGGCGCGGACGCTGCGCAACGCGAAGGCCCCCCCGGCCCTCATCGCCCACTGGACGTTCGACTCGGCCAACGGGTCGACGGTGCAATTCACCGGTGACGTCAATGGCTCGATCGTCACCTTCGACGGGGCGCTTACGGGCACGGCTAAGATCGACACCGACGGCCGTGCATTGATCGGCGGCGGAGCCTATCTGGGGGCAGATGATCCGGACAACGACTCAGGAATCACATTGGCCGGCACCACTATGGGAAGCGATGGGAGGACCAGATTGGGCGACCAGCTCGACTTGGCTGGGGTCTCCAGCATGACATTCTCGACGTGGGTGAGAAGCTCGCGGGCAAGCGAGTACGGTACGCTGTTCCACGGATACGGGGCGGCGGGATACCCAGGCTACGGCGTTCAGACATGGCCCAATACCGGCCGACCGAGATACCACCCGGGCTGGAGCGAGAATCCCTACTACGACAACGGCGCCCCGGGGCCGTCGAACGTCATCGACGGAGATTGGCATCACCTTGTGGTAACCGCCGATGGAACGGAAGTACGCTTTTTCGTGGACGGCAAGACGGAAACGGATTGGAGGAAAACTCAGACGGCCATCTCCCAAGGCAGCTACACGGGCGACCGGTTCATAGGACACCACGCCGACACGGAATATGACTCGCAGATCGTCGGCTATGTGGACGACATCGGGATTTGGAGGAACAAGGTGTTGTCGGCCGCGGACATCGCATTGCTGCACGGACTGGGCCGTGTTCAGGGCAGCGATCTCTCATGGCTGGACGAAGGCGCAGCCCTCTGGGCGGGCGACATGGGCGATAGGACCACCATCGACGGCACGCTCTGGGAGAAAGTGATGGGATTGAAAGGCGCCCTGGGCGATTGGGGCGGCTCGAAGGACAGTGGCGACAACTACATCATCCTGGACGGCGCCAGTGGCGGGATCCAGATGGTGCCTCCCAAGCCCAGCAGCACGGATGGGCAGGATGAATAGCAGAGGCGGACCAGACTCACAGTCGTGCCGTCACGCCCGGTGTCCAGCGTGGTTGTAAACGGCGGGGAGAAGCGGGACAGTTCCTGACGCTCGAAGCCGTCTGTTCATAGTGCCACCATTGTCTCGGTGAGTGATTGTTGAAGTTATTGCGCCAACAGGAGTTTGGCGCTACTGTAGGGCAGATTCACTCGCCCCGCCATGCCAGCACTGCCATCACTGAAGCCACAGGAGATTTCGCTCGATCATTCGGATTCGTGCAACATGTTCGAGCCATTGCCGGAAAAGCCGTTCGTTGCGACACGAGCTGCAATTGAGTTGTATTCGCATGAAATCATCATAGCCTGCTGGAAGGTCTTGCGACAGAACGCTGACGAACATGGCGGGCTGGACTACCTTCAAGTCTTTGAATCGGACGACCACGACGAGAACCTCTGGTTTATTGAAGACGGACCCGGTGGGGCGATCACAGCGTTGTTGCCTTCGGACTATTGAGCAGGCTTTGGTTTCGGTGTTCGTAGCTCCTGGTAGCTATACATGTTCTTGCCCTTCCCTCGACTGTATTCATACAGACCCTTGAGACGTTCGCATTCTTCTCTATCGACCCAGACAACCCACCACTTGCAGCGGCCTGCCAACTTGCGCGCGTGGCACCAACCCTTTCGGCACCAACGAGCCAGCGTCGACTTGTCGACTTGCAGTTCATGCGAAAGATCGATGAGCCACCACTCGTTGGGCTCGAGTTTGGCCATCTCGGCGGAGATCTGCGGTCGCATGACCTGTGTGAGTCCCCACTTGTCGAGCAGTTTGCGAACCATGTGGCGAGTGAACTTACTTTGCCGCTTCGGTGTGCGAAATCCTTCGTTGTTGAGCCTCGCGG
>JBDRTC010000404.1:0-13101 GCA_043824335.1 Planctomycetota bacterium
GCACTGGCGAGACGCCAGTGGCACCCAACCCGTCATTTCGAGCTTGACGGACCACCCTCCGTTGGTGCGGCAGTTGCATTGCCGCGCCCTGGTGGCCGAAGAGGTTCGGCAGTACAACTGCCGAACCAACGGGACGCAGGGCGCGTCACGAGTCGCCAGCCGTTGGGGGCGCCTCCAGCGCGACCAGGTGTTCGAGGATGGCTGAAGTCGACGTGTGCTGCTGCTCGAGCTCGGCCAGGCTCTCGCGTTCCTTCATCACGACCGCTTCGGGGGCCCTGGCGACGAAATTCTTGTTGGCCAACTTCGTTTTCTTGGCCGCGACCAGCGAATCGAGTTTCTCCAGCTCTTGTCGCTTTCGCGTGATCTCCGCTTCCAGGTCAATCAGGCCAGCCAGGTCGACGAAGACCTCGATCCCCGGCAAGGCAACGTTGGCGCTAAGCGGCGGCGCTTTGACGTCCGGTCCCCAGGCCACGGCCCGGGCGGCCGCCATCGAGGCAAAGTAGGGCTCCATCGGCCGCAAGAGGTCGGCCGCCCCGGCGTCGCAGCGAACGGCAAAATCGACTTGCTTCCTGGGCGGAACATTCTGCCGACTGCGGATCTCCCGCACCGCTCTTAGGACCGCTTGAAATTGGGCGAATTGGGCCTCGATCCGAGGATCCTGCCTCGCCGGATCGCTCTCGGGCCAGGGCGCGATCATCACGCTTTCCGCGGCCGGCTCGACCGCTTCGAGCCCGCGCTTTGGGGCCAGTTCCGCCAGCAACTGCCAAACCTCCTCGGTCAAAAACGGCATCATCGGGTGCAGGAGCCTCAGCAGGGTGTCCAACGTGTGCGCCAACACCCGTTGGGCAACCGCGCGGGCCTCTTCGTCCTGAAGCCGGCCCTTGACCATCTCCACGTAGAAATCGCAAAACTCATCCCAGGAGAACTCGCGCAGCACCCGGGCCGCGTCGGCATACCGGTATCCGGCCAGCGCGTCGGTGACCTGCTCGGTGACCGTCGAGAGCCGGCTGAGCACCCAGCGGTCCTCGACCCGCAGGTCCTCTCCGGCCACCGTGCCGGCCGTGTAGCCCTCGAGGTTCATCAAGGAAAACCGGGAGGCGTTCCACAGTTTGTTGCAGAAGTTCCGGGCGATCTCGAAGCGGTCGCTCACGACCAGCCCCCGCGGCAGGGCCTTGTCTTCCGGCTTGTCGGCCCATTGCGTGGAAAAATCGCTCTTGCACTTCTTGCACGTCACCCGGGGCCGGACGCGGTTCTCGCGGGTCTGCTCGATCAGGGCGCCGCAATGGGGGCACTCAAACTCAACCGGCATGCGGACGTCCTGGGTCTCGGTCGCCAGGTAGGCCAGCCCGAAGCGAAGCGAATCGGCCCCGAACTTCTCCATCACGTCGATCGGATCGACGCCGTTGCCCTTTGATTTCGACATCCCCTCCCCGTAGCCGTCGAGAATTTTTGCGTGGATGTAGACCTCGCTAAACGGGATTTCGCCGACGTTGTACAGGCCGGTGAGCACCATGCGGGCGACCCAGAGCGTAATGATGTCGCGGCTGGTGATCAGGACGCTGGTCGGATAGTAGTACTTCATCTCCTCGGTTTCGTCCGGCCAGCCCAGGGTCGAATGCGGCCACAGGGCGGAGCTGAACCACGTGTCCAACACGTCCTCTTCCCGCTGGATCGCGTGGCCCGGCACGGCATCCTCCGAGAGATCCTCTTGCTCGGCCGAGATGAGCCACTGGCCGTGCTCTTCGTCGCGATGCCAGACGACGTCGTCGCGGCCCTCAAACGCGGCTTTCAATTCGCCCTCGGAAGCGGTCTTCGAGTACCAGATGGGAATCTGGTGCCCCCACCAAAGCTGCCGGCTGATGGGCCAGTCGCGCTTCTCGCCGAGCCAGTCGAGGTAGCCCTTCGTGTAGCGGGAAGGGATGATCTTCACGCGGCCGTCGGTCACGGCGTCCATGGCCGACTGGGCCAGCGCTTCCATCTTGACGAACCACTGATCGGTCAAGAGGGGTTCGATGGGCGTCTTCGACCGGTCGGAATGGGCCAGGTCGATCACGCGATCCTCCACCCTGACCACGAGCCCCTGCTTTTCCAGGTCGGCGACGACGTTCTTTCGGGCCTCTTCGACCGTTTGCCCCTCGTACGGCCCGGCGTTCTCGTTCAGCGTGCCGTCGAGATTGAGAATGTTCACCATGGGGAGGTTCTTGCGCAGCCCGACTTCGTAGTCGTTCGGGTCGTGGGCGGGCGTGATCTTCACGCAGCCGGTGCCCATTTCCGGCTTGGCCCACTCGTCGGCCACCAGCGGGATCTCGCGATTCAACAAAGGCAGCAGCACTTTTCGGCCGTCGGAGGCCATGTCGCGAAGCCGGATAAGTTCGGGGAGCAACGTCTTGCGGCGCTCTTGGACGTCTTCCAGCTCGGCCCGCAGCTCGCCCTTAACCTTCTCCGGAGCCGAGGCGAGCCGGGCCTTCAGGTCCTCCTCCGCGCGTTCCAACGCCGAGGCCGGGAAGGGATGGACCGCCACGGCCGTGTCGCCGAGCATCGTTTCGGGCCGGGTCGTGGCGATCGTTACGTGGGCCGGCTCGCCGGGCCTGGGGTCGACCACCGGGTAATGGAAATACCAAAAGTGACCGGCAACCGCCTCGTGGAACAGTTCGTCGTCGCTGACCACGGTGTGAAGCACGGTGTCCCAATTGACCAGCCGCGTGCCCCGGTAGATCAGCCCTTGACGGAACAGGCTGAAGAACGTGCGTCGGACGGCCCGGGCGCACACCGGATCGAGCGTGAAGCGAGTCCGCGCCCAGTCGCAGCTACAGCCCATTTCCTTCAACTGGCGGATGATTCGGGCCTCGTACTCGTCTTTCCAGGCCCAAATCCGCTTGACCAGGCCTTCACGCCCCAACTCGTGCCGGGTCTTTTTCTCCTCGCTGAGCAAGCGCCGCTCGACGACCGCCTGGGTGGCGATGCCGGCGTGGTCGGTCCCCGGCATCCACAGGGTCTCGAACCCCTGCATCCGCTTGTGCCGGATGAGGATGTCTTGCAGCGTGTTGTTCAAGGCATGGCCCAGGTGCAAGGCGCCCGTTACGTTGGGAGGCGGGATGACGATCGTGTAAGGCTTCCGGTCCGGGTTCGGCTCGCTGTGAAAACAGCCCTTCTCCTCCCAGAACGGATACCATCGGGCCTGAGCGCCGGCGTGGTCGTATTGCTTGGGCAACGGTTTGGATGTTGGGGTGCTGGCCATGGCCTCGTGCATTCTCTGCCGATTGTGATTCAGACGCGGTTCTTCTCGTCTTTGGCGAGCTTGTATTCGTAGCTGTCGACGAGCGCGATCCAACTGGCTTCGATGATGTTTTCGCTGACGCCGACGGTCCCCCACACGTCGTCTTCGTCCTGGCTTTCGATCACCACGCGGACCCAGGCGGCCGTGGCGGCCTCGGAGTCGATCACCCGCACTTTGTAATCAACCAGGTGCAGGTTGTTCAAGGCCGGAAAGCGGCCGTTGAGCGCTTTGCGCAGGGCGGCGTCGAGCGCGTCAACCGGCCCGTGCCCCTCGGCGGCCTCGAAACGAACGTCGTCGCCCACGCGGATCTTCACCACGGCCTCGGAGGTGACCTCTCCGCCGGCCTTGTTGTCGACGTTCACGTGATAGTGCAGCGTCTGGAAGTGGGGCTCGAAGGTGCCCAGGCACCTCTTCACCAAGAGGTCGAAGGTGCCGTCGGCCGCCTCGAACTGGTAGCCCTCGTTCTCCTTGGCCACGACCTCGGCCAGGATTTTATCCATAAGCTGGGAATCGGGCTGCAAGTCAAGCCTTCGGGTCAAGGCGAGGATGTTGGCCCGTCCTGAAAGCTCGCTCAAGAGCACTCGCCGCTCGTTCCCCACCCGCGCCGGGTCGACGTGCTCGTAACTGGCCGTGTTTCGGGCGATGGCGCTGACGTGCATCCCCCCTTTGTGCGCAAAAGCGCTCTTGCCCACGTACGGCTGGTTGGCCCGGAAGTTCATGTTGACCATCTCGTAAACGTACCGCGACAACTCGGTGAGGTGCTCGACCCCTTCATGGCCCAACAATTCGTAGCCCTGCTTCTTGATCGTCAGGTTGGCAATCACCGTGATCAAGTCGGCGTTGCCGCACCGCTCGCCGAACCCGTTCACCGTGCCCTGCACGTGGACCGCTCCGGCGGCAACCGCCGCCAGGGTGTTGGCCACCGCCAGGTCGCAATCGTTGTGGCAATGGATGCCGATCGGCACGGGCAACTCGGCGACCACCTTCTCGGTAACCTGGGCGATCTCGTCCGGCATGCTCCCGCCGTTCGTGTCGCACAGCACGACCATGCGAGCACCGGCCCGGGCAGCGGTTTGGAGCACGTTCAGGATGTAGTCGGCGTCGGCCCGCCAGCCGTCGAAAAAATGCTCCGCGTCGAAGATCACCTCCTGCCCATGATCGGTCAGGTATCGAATGCTGTCGGCGATCATCGCCAGATTCTCTTCCAGGCTGGCCCGCAGCACCTCGGTCACGTGGAACGCCGAGGCCTTCCCGACCAGGGTGATCCAGCCCAGGCTGGAATCGAGCATCGCATTGAGGGCCTTGTCGTCCTTCGCCTCGATCCCTTTGCGGCGCGTCATCCCGAAGGCACACACTTTCGTGTTTTTCAGGTCCAGGTCGCGGACCTGCTGGAAGTACTGAAGGTCCTTCTTGTTCGACGCGGGGTAGCCTCCCTCGACGTAGTCGAACCCCAGGTCGGCAAGCCGCTGGGTCACCAAGAGCTTGTCCTGGAGCGAGAAGCTGATTCCCTCGGCCTGGGCCCCGTCACGAAGGGTGGTGTCGTACACCTCGATGCGATGCCTGGGGGCGTCCTTCGGTCCATCGGAAGTCATCAGGGGGTCAGTCATGGCTTGTCGCTTGGAGCATCAGAGCTTCGGGCAAACGCGCCCACTCCCAAAAAAAACGCCCTTAGGCCGGCTGGGACCTCAGGGCTCGGTTGAATCGGTCTATTGCCGGTCGATGCCCCTAAGGCCCGAGGTTCCGAATAATCACCACGACCGCACCGCTGACGCTCGCGGCGCCCGTCGAAATGCGACGTATCGGAATCTGAGGGCTGGCTGGCATCGTCCGGACCAAAAGGAACGTCAAGAGTTTACTATTTTGTTAAACATACGGTTGGGAGCTGAATATGTCAACCGCGGTGGGTTGGGCTTGGTCGCGACGACGACCCACCCTGGGGGCGGGTGGCCATTGCGCTATTTATGGGGGATCCTGGTGGTTTGGGGAGGGCAAGAAGAAACCGATACTCTTGGGCTTGTTAAGCCGCGAGCGGCTGCGCTAGTCATCTTCGTCGTCGTATTCGGCGTATTCCTCGGAGGCTTCGTCTTCTTCGTACTCGTCTTCCTCGTCATATTCTTCATCGTCTTCTTCCGGGGCTATCTCGTCGTAGGAGTCCTCGGCGTCGAAGCCGTCCTCCTCGAACGGCTCTTCATCCTCTGCTGATTCTTCCCCTGCCGGATCGTGCACGGTCGACAACCGGGTGGGGACGAGTTTTGTCGAGCGATCCCCGGAGGGCGCATCGCGTCTGGCGGCATCGAGCAGGATCGTGTTTATGCGGCGTGGCGGGGCGGACGCCTTTTCCTCGTGCGGCTGCCCGTGCATTTGCTCCCACTCGGCAAGACTCAGCAGGACCTCGCGTGCTTGCGAGCCGTTGTACGGACCGACGATGCCGTCTTCCGCCATATAGTCGATCAGGCGTGCCGCCCGGCCGTATCCGATTCCCAGTGCCCGCTGAAGGAGCGAAACGCTGCCGCGGCCTTCGTGAACGACCACGTCGATGGCCGGCTCGTAGAGCTCGTCGCGGTTGGCCAGTTGGCGCGAGTCGGGCTCGGATTCGGTCGTCTTGAGTTGAACCAGCTCGGTGACGAACTGCGGCTCGCTGGTGGCGACCGCGTCGATCACGCGGGCGATCTCGTCGTCGCTGACGTAAGTGCCCTGTCCGCGAAGCAGTGTGCTGCTGCCCGGGCGGAGGAAAAGCAGGTCGCCGTCGCCGAGCAGCTTGTCGGCGCCCATTTCGTCGAGCACCACGCGGCTGTCGGTCCGGCTGGCGACCTCGAAAGAGATCCTCGCCGGGAGGTTTGACTTGATCAGCCCTGTGATCACGTCGACGGTCGGCTTCTGGGTGGCCAGGACCAGATGGATGCCCACGGCACGGCTCTTCTGCGCCAGGCGAATGATATGGCTCTCCACCTCCTTGGCGGCGGTCATCATCAGGTCGGCCATTTCGTCGGCCACGAGCACGATGAACGGCATCCGGGTAGGGATGTGTGGTCGCTCTTCCTCCGTGGGCTGGATTCGCTCCATCAGCTCCTCTCTACCCAACTGGTTGTAGATGGCCAGGTGCCGCACGCCGGCGCGTGCCAGGAGCTGATAGCGCTCGTCCATTTTCTCCACGGCCCAGGCCAGGATCGCCTCCGCTTTGCGCATGTCGGTGACGACCGGGTGCATCAGATGGGGAATTTGGCGGTAGGGGCTCAGCTCGACCATCTTGGGGTCGACCAGGATCATGCGTACTTCGTCGGGCCGGCGGCACATCAGGATCGAAACGATGATCGAGTTCAGGCACACGCTCTTCCCCGTGCCCGTGCGCCCGGCGATCAGGAGGTGGGGCAAGCTCGCCAGGTCGACCACGATCGGGTTCCCGGCGACGTCTTTACCCAGGTAGATGGGGATGCGCATCGCCGGGGCCGTGCTGTCGGCCTCCTCCATGACCTCGCGGAGCCGGACCAACTGCCGCTGGGCGTTGGGAATTTCGAGCCCGACCGTGTTTTTGCCGGGAATGGGAGCGACGATGCGCACGCTCGGTACGCGAAGCGCGATGGCCAGGTCGTCGGCCAGCCCGGTGATTCGGCTGAGCCGGAGTCCGGCTTCCAGCTCGACCTCAAACTGGGCGACGACCGGCCCCGTTTGGATCTCCACGACGCGGATGCGAAAGCCGAAGTCGGCGAAGGTCTTCTCCAAAACGGCGGCCTTGCGGCGGACTTCCGCCTCATGCTCATCGAAGCAAAAGGGCTCGCTTTCCAGCAGGAGGTCCAACGAGGGCAACTCGTAGTCTGCGGCATCATCGCCGGCACTGGCCGCCTCGATCTGTTCCATGACCTCGTCGCGCTGGCTCTTCTTCGGCTTGTGGATCCGAAGCGGCGAGGTTGCCGGTGGCCGAGAGGCGCGGTCCGAGTTGCCTTCCGGATCTTCCTCGCCGTCGCCGGTAAGCTGTTTCTCGCCTTCTTCCTTCTCCTGATCTGGCGATCGGCCGGCAATCCGCACTGAGGGGGGTTCGGCCTCCTCTTGCTCGTCTTCTTCGACCAGCTCCCCGGTGTGCGACCGCTTGCTGCCGAGCTTTTCCGCGTAGGCCGTGCCCACGCGGAGCACTCCGTGTCCGAAGCCTTTGATCGGAATTCCGACGGTCCGCGTGAGAATGCGGAAAAGCACGTAATCGGTCGAGAGCAGGAGACCTCCGAGGATGACGCTCACCACGAGGATATAGGCGCCCATGCTGGCGAAATTCATCTCCAGGAGTCCGCGGGCGGCGGCGCCCAGGTATCCGCCGGAGCCGATCACCGGACCGGGCGACAATTGGGGCACGGCCATGGCGGCCAGCGTTGAGAAACCGGTCAGCGACAAGAGCCAGCCGACCGTACGCAGCAACGGCTGGCCGACCGGCCGCCGGGCCAAGAGCAGTGAATCGAACACGGCCAACGAAACAACGAGGTAGTAGGCTCCCAGGCCAAGGGCCTCAAGCATCCAGGCGGCTGCCAGCGCGCCGTATCGGCCGCACACGTTGACCGTCTCCACGCGTTCCGGATAGACCAGCCTGGCCGGCGGATCGCCCCGGTCGTAGCTCAAGAGACTGGCGGCCAGAAAGACCGTTAGCGCAAGCAGGCCCAGGGCGAAGAGATCGAGCCTGAGATCACGTTTTTCGAGCATCGGCGCGTCTCGGAAGGTCATGCCAATCGCCACCGCGGAAACGAAACGGCGGACGGGGGCCGGGCGCGTCCATGCCCTGGAGAACTCCTGTCTGATAAGAGGATCGGCTGGGGAGACCCCATTCGGCCAATGCGGTGCGCGGGGCTCCACCCGTTTGCCCGGGGGGCACGAAGGGGACAATCGGCGCCGGCGGTGCGACCGACAGGATCAGGCCGACGGCTGGTGGTCCGTCAAGCTCGAAATGACGGGCTGGGTGCCACTGGCGTCTCGCCAGTGCTGCCGTGGAAGCACGGGCAAGATGCCCGTGGCACCCGTCAAGACAGCCTTGACAGACCACTAATCTCCCGCTGGGAGGTTTCGGCCCGGCCCGAGCAGGCCCGGCCCGCGCGGCACCAGAATCGCCACGAGGCGGCCGGCCGTATCCAATGCGGCAAACTCCTTGGACTGGCTCTCAGAGAGCGGCTTCGGAATCGCCTGGCCCGTCCTCACTCTGGCGATTTCCTCGGCCGTCAATTCGACTTGGGGGAGGAACTCCACCGCTCGCATGGGGGGGAGCAGGCAGTCCGTCCAGTTCTGACGGTTCAAGTGGCCCGGGTCCACCGAATCCTCGATCCGAAAACTCCCGATTGCGGTGCGCACCAGCCCCGACATGACGGCGGCGGTGCCCAGGGATTCGGCCAGGTCGCGGCCCAGCGACCGGACGTACGTGCCCGAGCCACACTCGATTTCCAGGCGCAGCTTGGGATAGTCGTAGGCCACGGCTTCGAGGCGATAGACCATGACGGAGCGCGGCTTCAGTTCGACCTGCTCGCCCTTGCGAGCCAGCTCGTAGGCCCGCCGCCCGGCGATCTTGAGTGCCGAATAGGCGGGCGGGCGCTGCTGGATCCGGCCCGTCAAGGCCGCGGCGGCCGAGGCGATCTGGTTTTGGGAGGGGATCGGCGGGTTTTCCAGTTCCGTGACGTCTCCGTCGATATCCTCCGTGGCGCTCTGCCGCCCGAGCAGGAACGTGCCCGTGTAGCACTTGGGCATCTTCTGCACGAATTCGATCAACCGGGTGGCCGCCCCCACGCCCACGACCAGCACCCCGGAGGCCAGCGGATCGAGCGTGCCCGCGTGGCCGCATTTCACCCGCCGGGCCAGCCGCTCGACGTGGTCGACCACCCGGCGCGACGTGGTGCCGGCCGGCTTGTTGAGATTCAGGAGTCCGCAGGGAGGATTCATACGGTGCTCGCGCAGTCCTGTTTGCGTCGATTGTATCGCTCAAGATAGGCGGTTCGCGTGAACCACCCATCACCCTTTTGGGTTATTGGTCGTCGCGTCGCAGGAAGGTTAGGATAAGAGGAACTGCCCATCCGAGGGAAGACGCCATGGATCTAAAACGCCTGGGACCCTACCGAATCGTGGGCATGCTGGGGCATGGCGGCATGGGGGCGGTGTATCGAGCGGCCGACGAGGAGACCAACGAGCCGGCGGCCGTCAAAATTCTCGCGGAAACGATGTCCCGCCAGGAAGGTTTTCGGCACCGCTTTGAGGCCGAGATCGAGACCCTCAAGAAGCTCCGCCACCCGAACATCGTACGCCTCTATGGGTTCGGCGAGCAGGACGGACTGTTGTTCTATGCCATGGAACTCGTCGAGGGGAGCAGCCTCGAAGAGAAGCTGCAAAAGGGGCGGCTGTTCAGTTGGCGGGAGGTCGCCGAGATCGGAGTCCAGACGTGCCGGGCCCTGCGACACGCGCATGACCGGGGCGTGATCCACCGCGACATCAAGCCGGCCAACCTCCTGCTCAACGCCGACGGGCACGTCAAGCTCTCCGATTTCGGCATCGCCAGGCTGTTTGGAAACACCGGTCTGACGGCTGCGGGGAACGTGCTTGGCACCGTTGAATTCATGGCCCCCGAGCAGGCCGATGCCCGGCCGGTCGACCCCCGGACGGACCTTTACAGCCTTGGGGCGGTGTTTTTCGCCCTGTTAACGGGGAGGCCGCCGTTTCGAGCCTCCTCGCCGCTGAAGATGCTCCAGAAGCAGCGGTCTGCCATACCCGAGCCGGTACGCCGTTACGTGCCCGAGACGCCGGCCGAGTTGGGGAGCATCATCGCTCAACTGCTCGAGAAAGACCCGAAAGACCGGGTCTCCAATGCCTCGCTTCTCTCGCGACGACTCGAGGCCATGCTGCACGCCCTGGCGCATCTGCCCGACTCGATGGGCACGAACTTGGGCCGGACCGTTTCCGGTGCATCCGATCTGCCCGGCTCTACGGCAGCGACCGGGTGCGGGGAGGAGCAAAGCGCCCCGCAGACGCCAACGCCCGACGACCCTGGAAGCTCGGCCCCTTCCGCCTCCGACGGCGCCCCGCCGTTCGGCCGGGAAGACATACCCGACACCAAGGTGACCTCGGCGTTCCGGGCCTTCGCAACAGCCGATTCGGGTTCCAGCGAGGTGAGCGAGGAGTCGGGCGAGTTGTCGGAGACTTTTGAGTCCAGCGTGATAAAGGAGCCGGGCAAAGAAAAGACCAGCGACCACTTCACGGTGGTCGAGGAGGAGGAGCTCGACCGGGGCGAACCCGAGGAGCCGATCCCACGAGCGCTGATCTCCCCGCAGACCTGGGTGCTGGCCATCGGGTTGGTCGCCGTGGGCCTGACTGCGTGGCACCTGCTGCGCCCCCCGTCGGACGACGCACTTTACCGGCGGATCATGGCGACCACCGCCGACCGCAAGATCCCCTCCTTGCTGGCTGCCGAGGACGACATCCAAGAGTTCCTGATGCGGTTCTCCAACGATTCCCGTTGCCAGGAGTTGCACCACTTTAAGGGGGAAATCGAGCTGTACCGCCTCCGGCGCCGACTTGAAAACCGCAGGGAACGGGGCGACCGGGAAGCGTTGCTGCCGATCGAACGGGCGTACCAGGAGGCGATCGACCTGGGGCAGCAGAATCCCGAAGAAGCGATCGAACAGTTGCAGGCGATCGTGGACCTTTACGGAGACCGGGCCGACGATTCGGGGCCGACCGGTCAGTACCTGCAACTCATCCAACGCGACCTGAAAAGGCTTCGCCTAAAGCTCGACGAATGGGAAGCCCAGGATCTGGGAGTGCTCAACGCCCGTCTCGACCGGGCCGACGAACTCGCCCGCGGCGATTCGGCCGAACAGCGGCAGCAGGCTCAAGAGATGCGGCAGGCCGTGATCCAACTCTACGCCGACAAGCCCTGGGCCGCGGAGGCGGTCCAACGGGCCCGCGACGCGCTGGCCGGCGAGGACGAGTCTTCGTGACTGCACTTCTGCAAAATGGCGGGTGAGGAGCCCGTTGAAAATGACGAGATCGGCCTACTTATCGAAGCTCGTGGCGCTTGCAAACTCCGCGTCGTTCTGCAACACTCCAGTGTTCACGTTTTTTCTGCAATCGAGAAAGCCTTGATCGACCGGAGGCAAGAACAGTTATGTGTGACGAGCGGCAATCCGGTTCCTCCGGTTTCCCGACCACCCGGCTCAGGCGACTCCGCTATCATCCCGCGGTTCGCAATCTGGTGCGTGAGACGAGCGTCACGCCGGGCAACCTGATCCTGCCGTTGTTCGTCCGCCCCGGGGAGAACGTCCGGCGGGAAATCTCCGCCATGCCCGGCCACTGCCAGCTATCCCTCGACCTGCTGGCCCCGGAGATCCGCTCCTGCGCCGAGTTGGGACTCGGCGGCGTGATCCTTTTCGGCATCCCGGCCGACAAGGACCCCGTCGGCAGCGACTCGATGAGCAACTCCGGCATCATTGCTCAAGCGGTGCGCCTGGCAAAGGAGACGGCGCCGGAACTGCTCGTGATCACCGACGTCTGCTTCTGCGAATACACCGACCATGGTCATTGCGGCCTGATGGACGAAGCCACGGGCCGGGCCGACGTGAACAACGACGCCACGCTCGCCATGCTCGGCCACCAGGCCGTTGCGCACGCCCGGGCCGGCGCCGACATGGTCGCCCCCAGCGGAATGATGGACGGCATGATCGGCGCCATCCGCCGGCGGCTCGACGCGGCCGGTCTTCTGCACGTGCCGATCATGAGCTACGCCGCCAAGTACGCCAGTGCGTTTTACGGTCCCTTCCGCGAGGCCGCCGAGAGCACGCCCCAGTTCGGCGATCGGCGCAGCTACCAAATGGACCCCGCCGCGCCGGTCGGTCAGGCCATCCGGGAAGTGGAGCTCGACCTGGCCGAAGGGGCCGACATCGTGATGGTCATGCCGGCCCTGCCGTACCTCGACATCATCCGCCAGGTCCGCGACCGATTTCCCGGCGTGCCGCTGGCCGCTTACAACGTCTCCGGCGAGTTCAGCATGGTCAAAGCCGCCGCCGCGCAAGGCTGGATCGAGGAAAAGGCCGTCGCCCTGGAAAGCCTCACCGCCATCCGCCGCGCCGGCGCCGGCATCGTCCTGACCTATTGGGCCAAAGACGTGGCCCGGTGGTTGGGGTGAACGCCTTGAGGCAGCCGGACCGAATTCTGGCTGAACAAGGATGCGAAGCAAGGTCGAACGGAGCGACGCAAGCGCCGCCTCCAGGCCTGGGCCCTTGCCGGCGCTGCCCCACTACCACCACCCAACCCCGGCCAGGCCCCGCTCTGCCGTGGCTGTGCCCACTTCGCGGCCGAGGGTTCGAGCGGGATTCGGGTGACGGCCGAGTACAGCCAGATGTTGTCTCCGTAGATTTCCAGCGATTCGTGTGGCTTGAAGAGAGCCGGGACGCCGACCTGACTTCAAATCGCCGGAAAAGGGGAACCGAAGCTCCGCCACCCCCTCCCGAAGAGGGGTCGGCCGACAATGTCTGAGCAGGGCCAGAAGGGAGGAAACAGTCTAAACCTCTTTCGCGGACCGCGCGCACTGTCGACCTACTCCCCATGGTCGAATTCGCCGCCACGCTCAGATATACTGACCAGAAACCCAACAACCGTTTCGGAAGGAAGTTCGGCATGGCCAAGAAGAAAGTGGCTGCCAAGCCTCTACCCCCGTTGACTGCCGCCATCAGACGGAAGTACCGAAAGAACTTCCTGAAGCAGGTCATTGCGAGGATGGACTTTGCTGCGCCGGCACCGCTACTGGAGAACAAACCGCCCAAGGCCATCATCGCGGCCTTGACGAAGCAGTTCCCTATCGCCGAGCCCAAGAA